>URVL01000082.1 GCA_900551265.1 uncultured Eubacteriales bacterium
TCGTTTTGGATGATGAGCACGGGGCGCACGCCGCCCTGCTCACTGCCCACGACGGGACTGAGATCGGCATAGTAGATATCTCCTCGTTTGACATTTGTGTCCACTGAATTCACGCTCCGTCGGAATAGTATACGGTTTATCACCGCACCGACTGTATTTTTCCCCAAAAGCCCGGAGGATATAATATACACGGAAAAAAATTACCGTGTGTATCAAAAGGGGACTCCGGAATTTACCGGAGCGTTATCAGTATATGCCAAAGAAGGCTCCGCCGCCAACGCCTATATGTAACTGAGGCGCGCGACGCTTCTACCAGCACGCGTATAAAGACGCAAAACGCGTTTCGATATGCCCGTCACAACCTCATAATTGATGGTACCGGCGATTTTTGCCAAATCTTCAGGCGTCGTATACGGAGCGGCTCCAAATACGACAGCCTCGTCGCCCTCCCGTACGTCTGGAATATCCGTCACATCCAGCATACAGATGTCCATACAGATTCGTCCGATTACAGGAGCTGGTTTTCCGCGCACAGTCATGGCAGCGCCTGAATAGGCCCGCAGATAACCGTCGCCATAGCCAACCGGAACCGTGGCTACGCGTGTCTCACGCGAAGCTGTGAATGTCATACCATAGCTGACCGAAGCGCCCGCCGGAATGGTTTTTACCTGCGTAATCGGCGTCTTCATCGTCATGGCCGGAATGAGTCCTCCTTCGGCAGAACCGGGAGCAGGTTCCAAACCATAAAGCGCCAGGCCGACGCGAACCATATCAAAATGCGTACAACCGTATTTTAACACGGCGGCACTGTTAGCGCAATGTTTTAATAAATTTTTTACACCTTTTTTCTCAATTCCGTCCAGCACCGCAATAAAATTGGATAATTGTGTCATGGTTGGCGTTTCGTCATCCTCGTCGGAACATGCAAAATGTGTAAAAATCCCCTCTACATTCAGGCCTTCCATAGAACAGATATCCAGCACTTCGCATACGGCGTCCGGGACACGTCCGTGACAGACAATCCCATATCGGGACATGCCTGTATCAAGCTTGATATGCACGCGCAGCGGCTCTCCAAGCAATACCGCAGCTTCGGAGTATTTCCGTGCCGCATCCACGCTTGGCACACACTGTGTAATATCATAGTCGATCAGACGGTCCGTCATTTCCGCGGGCGTGTAACCAGAAATAAGGATAGGCGTAACAATCCCTGCGTCGCGCAGGCTGGCAGCTTCAAAGATGCTGGCAACGCCGAAATAATCGACGCCGGCATTTTCCAGACAACGCGCGACTTCTACGGCACCGTGCCCGTATGCGTCGGCTTTGACCATGGCCATAACCCGGCAGCCCAGGGGCAAGCAGGACCGTACTTTTTTTAGGTTATGTTCCAGCGCGTCCAAATTAATTTCTGCGCGGGTCCAGTTATCGTATAAAATCATAATGGTTTCCCTCTGTTTAATAGGTCAAACGCTGCAAGCGTATTAAACGTTTATGTGAAAGGTGAGAAACTCACAGGTCAGGGCAAGGGCGTCACCCTGATAAAATTCTGCATACAGGGGCGTTAAACGTACCGGATCAAACCAAACGCGTTGTGTATACTCATTTGTTCCGCGTTCTTGTGAATAGGTAACGGCAAGCGCATCTTCGTCCTGATAAGTTTCCATATTAAAATCTTTGACAAGTCCACCGGACCAACCGAAATACAGCTCCGGCAGAACCTCAATGGGTGAAATTCCGTCTCCAGAAGAGTCTACGACCAGCACTGCATCTTCGTAGTGGAACGTCAGGCCGTTATCCTCCGTTTCTGCCGTAATGCCCGCGATCTGCTCAGGTTCCGCAACGGTTAAAATACTTTTACCGGCGGCATACTGCCAATCAATCACATATGTTGCCGTTCGCTGCGGCAGTTCCACTGTAATGGAAACGCGCGAATCAAATTCCCCCGCAGTAGCGTAAAGATCCGTAATATTTGCAAGTAGCTTTTGGTTGTCGCCCGCCGTTCAGGCAGAATAAAAGACTATCATCAGTACGCATAGGAAGCAGATGCCGCGTCTCAAGTGATCCTCCCGATTTTTCAAATTTAAAAATAGGTTATGGAATTGCGCACATGCAGGCGAGATGGGACGGCGCGCAGGATATCGCTTGCCGTCATACCATATTCTCCGATTTTGCATGCACAATCGTCTCCCGCCGCTCCATGCAGCCATGCGGCAGCACATGCCGCTTCAAAGGGCGGTATTCCCTGCGCGGCAAAGGAAACGACAAGCCCCGCCAAAACATCGCCGCTGCCACCGCTTGCCATACCGGGGTTTCCGGTTGGATTGACGGCGCAGCGTCCATCTGGCGCTGCAATGACAGTTCGGTGCCCCTTCAGCAGCACAACGCAACCACTTTGACGGGCTGCATCGGAGGCCGCCAGAATGCGCGCGCGGGCGCCATCCGGCGGCATGGCTCCAAAAAGACGCGCAAACTCACCGTCATGCGGCGTAAGCACCGGGGTCTGTTGCATGTGGGACAATATATCTATATGACCGGACAGTGCGTTTATGCCGTCTGCATCAAAAACAACGGGGAGGGTAATCATGGAGGCGATATCCTGAACGAGCGCGGCGGTAGATTCTTCCCTTCCAAGTCCGGGACCGACCAGTACGGCTGTTGCCGCAGAACAGAGTGCCAGGATATCATAAAGAGACGCTTTCCCAAGATAGTGATTGTCAGGCAGGCAATAAGTCATAGCCTCGGTCAGTTTGACGGCCATGGTACTGTGAATGGTTGCAGGCACTGCCGCCGTCACTTTGCCCGCGCCGGAGACAACAGCAGCTTGCGCCGCCAGATAAGCCGCGCCGGTATACTGGGCACTTCCGGCTATAATTAGCGCATGGCCAAAATTCCCTTTGTGCGCACGGCGGTCCCGCCTGGGCAGCACGTCGAGACATTGTTCATCGCACATGGTAAAAGACGGTGTGTACCGCCCGGAGATTTCTTCTGAGATACCGATGTCAGCAACAATGACACGGCCACAGTTGGCCGCCGCCGGGAGAAGCAGGCAGGAGGGCTTCGGAAAGGAGAAGGTGACAGTCGCGTCAACTACGACGGCACCATCGCACATGCCGCCGTAATCAGAGTAAATTCCCGAGGGTAAGTCCGCGGCCAGGCGGAATCCGGAAAACCGGTTGATCAGCTTTGCGGCCTCTCCGCAATCACCGGTAAGCTTACCCCGGAAACCGGTACCATACATGGCGTCGACAACGGCGTCGGCGCCTTTCAGGCAGTCGGGATAAAAATCGCGTACTTCACCGTCCGATTCCACAAAACGCGCATACATGGCGCTGCAATCGGCAGTCATGCGCGAACGGTCGCCTACCATAATGGCAACTGCCTCGCCGCCGCCCGTCAGAATCAGGGAGGCGAGTGCGAAACCGTCACCGCCATTATTACCTGCGCCGCAAAAAATAATTACACGCCGGCCCCGAATGCCCTGCAATGCCTGGCTCAATGTGCCGTAAAGCGCCTGTGCGGCGGCTTCCATCAAAGTCAGGCTGGGTACGCCGCTTTCAATGGCAACCCGATCCATATCCCGCACATCGGCGGAAGAATATACGTTTATCATAAAGGAATCCTTTCAGCACAAATGAAATTCCCGGAAACCGGTTCTGAAAAAAGAAGCCCAGAAACCGGGCGTCATTAAAATATATTTTACACAGATGCCAATGTGTTTTTTGTCAGGTCCGGGGATTAATCCTCCTCGTCTTCGTCTTCAACCGGCGGCACATATCGCACAGCCATTTGACGGGGGAGATATTCCGAAAAAATTTTCAACATTTTAGGCGTTGGCTCGAAGAGAATACGCGCCCTGCCTGCGTCACGCATGTTCGCAATGATAAACCATGCCTCGGCGTCCGGACTTGACCGAGCGTCAATTGTTTTTGCAAATTCTCCCTGTTCATAGGCGGCGCGATGCTCATCATCATAAGGCGCGATCAGCTCGTACGCGCTCGTTTTCACGTTAATGACGCGCTTCCGCCCGCGGCGCGCAATAATGCGGTCAATATCCAGCTCGCCGTTTGTAACGATATATTCGTATTCGATATTAAACATCAGGTAGGCGCGATAACCAACCCAGGCGATCAGTGCAACACAGGCGGGCATAATAAAGATCAGGCCATAGATTTGCGTCAACATCACGGCAAGATACATCAAAACAGCGCTGGCCAGGATAATAAGCAGTTTTATGAGAGAAGTTTTGACATCTGCTTTACGCTTTACAATATATTCCGCATACATGTCCAACATGTGCTGTTTCACCTCTTTGGCAAAATCAAGATATATTATTATAGCAAATTACAAATGCAGTGTCAATTTGAAAAGCCGGAATTATGTAAATCTTTCCGAAACAAAAAGCTTGCCAGGCCCCAGGCCCGGCAAGCTGAACCACGATTTTTATAAAAAAACGTTTCCGAGGAAGACGCCTATTTGTTACTGCGGCGTTAAGCATTTGCCCCATTTTTAATGGCGTTCATTTTGAGGTATGCGGAAATGAACCCATCGATATCACCATCCATCACAGCGTTTATGTTGCCATTTTCAAAGCCGGTGCGATGATCTTTTACAAGCGTATATGGCATAAAGACATAAGAACGGATCTGGCTGCCCCATTCAATCTTTTTCTGTTCTCCTTTAATGTCCTCAATCTTATCATAGTGTTCGCGCTCTTTGATCTCCATGAGCTTGGACATCAGCATGCGCATGGCTACCTGACGGTTTTGCACCTGGCTGCGTTCGTTTTGGCAGCTTACAACGATACCGGTCGGAATATGAGTAATACGAACTGCAGATTCGGTCTTATTGACATGCTGGCCGCCGGCTCCGGAAGAGCGGTAGGTATCCACCTTTAGGTCTTCCTCACGAATATCGATATTCATATCGTCCCCCAGTTCCGGCATGACTTCGACGGCGGCAAAAGAAGTATGACGGCGTCCGGATGCGTCAAAAGGAGAAACGCGAACAAGACGGTGCACGCCCATCTCGGATTTTAGGAAACCGAATGCGTTCTCGCCCTCAATCAGGATGTCCGCGCTTTTAATGCCGGCTTCTTCTCCGTCGAGATAGTTGAGAATCTTATACTTATAGCCATGACGTTCCGCCCAGCGGGTATACATCCGGTAGAGCATAGACGCCCAATCCTGTGCCTCGGTTCCCCCCGCGCCTGCGTGAAAACTCATAATGGCGTTGTTGCGGTCATATTCGCCGGAAAGTAACGTTTGCATGCGCACTTCCTCCAGGTGCGCCGCGAGCGACGTCATACCCGTCGTAACTTCATCGGAAAAGCTTTCGTCGTTTTCTTCAAGCGCCATCTCGCACATCAGCTCAAGTTCTTCTGCTTCATGGCACAGGGAGTCATATATTGCGCGGCGGTCTTTCAGCTGTTTAATTCGCTGGAGCACTTTCTGCGAATGTTCCAAATCGCTCCAGAAATCCGGCTCGGCGGCTTCGGCTTCCAGACGTTCAATTTCGCTCGCGCCGGTCTCAAGATCAAGTGCCGCGCCGATTTCTTCTATTTCAGGACGCATTGCGTGCAATTGTTGCTTTATTTCTTCAAATTGTAACACGGATAACCCTCCGAAAAGATAGATAATTCATTTTATCATTGTTTTTACCACTTTGCAAGGGGATGAAACGTAGTTGCCGGACAAAACTGTAGAGGATTTATTTTTTACGGACAAGGCGAAGCAGGCGGCGTGGTTTTTCGGATCTGCCGCATCTGTATAGCTGGGGAATTCTTTACAAAAAAATACGGACATGTTATGATAATCGGGTAATGCACAGACTTTTTGCCGAGTGCTGAAAAATAAGGAGAGGCGTGATATTATGAAAGAAACGATTGATACGGAACGGGCTCCCAAAGCGATCGGGCCGTATTCACAGGGGGTCAGCGCAAGTGGAAAGCTGGTATTTGTCTCCGGCCAACTCCCGGTAGATCCCAAAACGGGTGTTTTTGCCGGCAGCGATATTAAGACGCAGACGCGTCGGTCCCTGCAGAATGTGGAGGCTGTGCTGGCAGCTGCGGGAGGACATCTGGAGCATGTGGTAAAGATAACGGTTTTCTTACGGGATATGGGTGATTTTGCAGCAATGAACGAAGTATACAGCACATTCTTTCAAAAGGAATGTCCGGCTCGTTCTGCGGTTGCCGTTGTAGCGCTGCCAAAGGATGCCCTTGTGGAAATAGAGGCGATTGCAGTCATTTGAGCCGTCTTGGCATGACGCCGGTACGGTTATGAAGGATCCCGGCATGTAAATGTTTTTACAATGCCGGGATTTATTGAGAGGCGGCCGGCGCCATTCAACCGCACCGGGAACAGAACGGGAGATCCGGCGCCTCTGCCGCGTCGCACGCAAGGACTTCCTTGGCTCTTGCCAGGTAGGAACAGTTCCTGTCCCGGTGCAAAACACTGCCACTTTCTGTGTAATAGACAATTGTTCCAGAAGAAATTGTATTGGGACTTGTCTCACCTGAACTTTCAATCGCATCTGCGGGAGGCTCAGTGCCGGTCTCTGTTTCACCGTCAGAAGCCGGTGCTGTGATATCCGGCGTGTCTGCTCCATCCGGGGCAGGCGTTTCCTCCAAGACGTCTGTGGCCTCATTCTGTGTATCCTGTACGGCATCGGCTTGTCCAGATGCGTCTGCGCTGTTTTTTGAAAGCGTTTCGTCCTCTATAGATGCAGCAGAAAAACCGGCTGAATACCCCTCGCTGTACCCATCCTGCCACGCAAGATTTTCTTCCTTTTCGGATTGTGCGGCCATCTCAGAAGATGTGACGGCCGTACCGTCAGCGAGTCCACGTGCATACTCCGCACCGCGCAGCGATTGCAGCGCGAAAACCCCTCCGGCGCATACTGCGGCAAAAAATATTGCCGTGCCGGCGATGCAAATCGAATAAAATACCTTTCTGTGCAACTGGAAAAACTTCTTGAGGATCCAGCCGGCCAAACAGTAAAACAGGACGCTGGCCATAGACAAAAGCAATATAAATAGAATGGATGTTGCTACCATAAAAAGAGTTCCTCCATGCATAAAGTTTCAATTTCTGCGCATAATTGCTGCGGAGATGAGTTGAATGACAAATCGCAGGGCTGCTGTGCTGGAAATACTGACACTCTTCATACTGGGCGCATCAATTTACTGTGTATTGGAAGTGCTTTGGCGTGGTTATACGCACTGGAGCATGGGGCTTGCAGGCGGCGTCAGCCTGTGTATGCTTGGGAAGTGCCGCGACCTGTTGCTGCGGTGGCATTTCCTGATGCGCTGCGTTGCAGGCGCCGGAATCATCACAGCTATTGAATTTTTGACGGGATGCGTGGTTAACCTCTGGCTTGGTTGGTCGGTGTGGGACTACTCTCACCATGCGCTCAATATTTTGGGCCAAATCTGTCCGCAGTTTTTCTTTCTCTGGCTGCTTTTGTGCATCCCCGGCTATGCGCTTTGCCGCGCTGTTCGCAATGTTCGGAATATATTGTTGCAGAATATTCCTTCAGATTCAGTATAAATTTAAACTTGACAAAAATCAACAAAATTCGACATGAATATTATAATTTTATATGAAAAGAGCAAGTAAGCCCCCTCCGTGGTATGGGAGGGGGCTTGTTGTTCCTTACATTTTGTCGCCAACAGGCGTAGGGACTGCGTCATCTGGAATCGGACACACATATCCCTCGGCTGTTTTTTTCATAAACTCGTCGTGAGCCTCTTTGATAATTGTGGGATCGTCGATCAAATCAATTGCGGCTGCCGCAAGCACTTTACCGGCACAAAGTAGGCCCTTATGCCCGATTGAAGTCGCGCCGATTGCAACATTCTGCCAGGAGTGACCCGGCGCACCCGCCGCGAAGCAGGAGGTTCCAATTTGTGCAGTCGGCGTGAGCCAGCTCACGTCGCCGACATCGGTTGATCCCATCTCCACCTTCTTACTGTGATGATAGGGAATGAGAAAGTCCAGGATCGGAGCTTTGCCGCCATTGCTTTTTTCCTTCACCAGTTCAAACTCTTCCGTGGTGAGCAAATCCTCCAATTCGTCCACAAAGGTGCCGTCGGTTTTCATCTCATAGGAATCAACGAGCTGCTGCGCGAATGCTTTTTCCTCTTTGCTAAAGGAAGGCACGCCAATTTCCAGGAAGTTTTTATAAAGCAGCTTTTCCAACCGCTCATTGGAGACCGTATTTGCGGTACCATCGATGAATCTCCGGGTTAATTTTGTCTCAGTCATCATGGCGGCCGCATCGGCAATCTTATCAACGCGGGCCTGAAGCTTCATGGCTTCCCGAACCTTATGCGCACGCACCATATAAAGCACTTGTGCGGTGGGTTGCACAACGTTTGGGGAGTTGCCGCCGGCGTCCGTGATTGCATAGTGGATGCGCGCGGAATCCGGCATGTGCTCCCGCAGAAACTCTACGCCGATATTCATAAGTTGCACGGCGTCCAGTGCGCTGCGGCCCTGTTCGGGATTCCCTGCTGCATGGGCGGCAATACCAGTAAATTTATATTCTACCTGGATACAGGAAATGCACGATCCCGTTGTGACCTGATTAAACTGACCGGGATGCCATGAAAGCGCCGCGTCAAGCTTTTCCCATGCACGCTCACGCGCCATAAACGCTTTCCCTGCGCCGCCTTCCTCACCGGGGCAACCGAAAAAGATGACGGTGCCGGATTTACCTGTTTTTTCAAGATATTCCTTCACCGCAAACGCCGCGGCGAGAGAACCGGCGCCGAGCATGTTGTGCCCGCAGCCATGACCGCAACCACCGGGGACCAGCTCCTCCCGCTGTGCGACGCCGCACTTCTGTGAAAGGCCGGAAAGCGCGTCAAACTCTCCCAGAATACCGATTACCGGACTGCCGCTGCCGAACGTGCCGGAAAATGCCGTCGGGATTTTGCAGAGCCCTTTTTCAACTGTAAAACCGTTTTCTGCGAGCACTTTGCAGTAAAGTTCCATGGACTTATATTCCAGAAGCGACAGCTCCGCATATGCCCAGATCTGATCGCCGACGCCGGTGAAAAGATCCTGCTTTTCATCAATAACAGCCTTCTGGTCTTCCAACTCTGCAGCTTCATAAGATGAATCCAAAGCCACGGCGTGTTTACGCATCTGGTTGGGCTTAT
>URVL01000083.1 GCA_900551265.1 uncultured Eubacteriales bacterium
CCATTCCCGCTACATACTGCCCGTAGCTCATCCCAGCCTCCCGCGCTTCGCGGGCAAGACGCGCAATGCGTTCCTGATTCGTTTCATTCCGCCTGGCACGCACGGGCTTTGCCCCTTTGTGTGGTCTAAGCGCCGCGTGCGCAATTTCACGGCAGACGCCGCACTGCTTCTGTTGTCCCGCCGCCGCAAACAGATTTCCGCACGTCACGCATACACGCGGGGCCCGGTGCGCCGACATGGCCTCCGCTTCGTACCGGCGCCGCTCCTGCTGTAGGGTGCGGCGGCATGCCGGGCAGTAACGCGCTGTGTTATCGCGCCTGGCCGGGAACCGCTCCGCGCATATTTCACAAATTCGCTGCATGCGCCGTCCTCACAGCGGGATGGTGCGGCGTACGTCGTCCACCTGAATCTCAAACACACGCGCGATCTTCACAAGCTCGCCCAGCGTCAGATCCTCCGGCGACGCCACCCTGCGGCGTAGCGTATCTTCGCTCATGCCGGTCTCCGCCGCCCATCTGCCATAATCCAGTTTGCCGTACCGGACGCACGCCCGGCCTAAAATAAGCGCCAACAGGTTGTCGTACCTGTGCAAGACGCTTCTGTCTATCCTGCCTGCCATGCTGTGTCTCCTTTCCTGTTCGTTGCATTACGCAACATGCCTAGCCCTCCATCTTGCGGATTTCTACGCGGTTTAACGCGAATTCAATGGCCATTTCCGCAATGCTGGACATCGGTATGTTTGTCTTTTCCTTGATTTGTTGCAGTAATTCGTATGTTTCCTCCGTTAACATGATCGGACGGAACTGATTTGCTTTGCGCGTCGCGTATAGAATGAATCGCTCTTCCATATCTGGTCTTCCTTTCTTAACGTGTTTTTATTGTTGCAAATTGCAGCAATCAACGGATTTCATTGAATTGTGTTATTTTTTGTGTTATGCTGATGGTGTATATTTATATTGCGAAAAATAATAAGGAAGTGTTTTTATGAATTTTTGCGAATGGATTCTGCGCTTAAATAATCGAGACACACCGACCGGCGATCTGTCCAGAGACATAGAACAGGATCAGGCAATTCGTAGTGTTCCAAACGCAAGAAGAGATTTGCTTTGTTATCTGGAATCTATGGGTGCCAGCGACGGTGCCATTGCTGCATTTAAGTCTGCGTGGACAAGTTATCTTGCATATTGCCGGCGTCATCCTGAGGAATAAACAGAATTTCACCCGCCAGCGTTTGCATGTCCTGCTTACGGTTATTTTGATATGACTGTACGATTTTCAAATCCTTGTATGGTCCAACAGATAGTTTTTTTACCCCCTTTCTCGAACTGAGTTCATCGTAAAGCTCCTGTGTTGTGTAATCGCTGATTTTCATGTGATACTCCTTTTTATACTGATGGTGTATCGTCTTTTCCCGGATTGCCGTCCGGTTTGTTATCCAGCGCCCGCGCGCTGAATAACTGCTTGAACTGCTTGTAGGACTTCACGCCCAGTATGTCGGCTATCTGAATCGCTGTGTGAGCGTTTGGGACACGCTCACCGGACTCATATCTTTGATAACCGACAGTTGTGATTCCTACCTTTGCAGCTACTTGTGCTTGTGTAAGCCTCCTTTCAGTCCTTTTGTTTTTTAAGTTGATGTTCAAACCGTCCTCTCTTTCTGAACTTAACACTACCATCTGGATATGTGTTGATGTTATACTAACACTACCATTTGGATATGTCAAGCTCTTTCTAAAAAATATTTGGAGGGAATTTGCCGTGTCTTTCGCTGATCGTTTGAAACAACTCCGGTTATCCAGAAATTTGACACAAAAGCAAGTTTATGAAGCTATAGGTATGTCTGCGATCGGATATCAACGATATGAGTATGGAGAACGAGAACCTGCATATCAAAAACTCATTGCTCTCGCCGACTACTTCGATGTGTCACTGGATTATCTCGTCGGGAGGTCAGATGATCCACAAAGGCGTTAAAGGGTCTTGACTCTCTCGCATATGTACGTTATAATGTACATATAATGGTTTGGAGGTGATTTTCATGATGAACATAAACGCCACCAGCTTCCGAGGTAATTTGTTTGATTATTTGAACCAGGCTATTGTTTACAACGACGTCATCAACGTCAACACCAAAAACGGAAACGCGGTGATTATCAGCGAGGAAGATTACCGCGGTATGCAGGAAACCATCTATCTGCTTTCCCACGGCAAGACTGCCGATGAAATTCTGTCCGCCATGAAGGAAGACCGGAACAAAGGTGAGGTTTACGATCCGGCGGAGGAATGGTAATGTATCGGGTGATTTTTTCTCAAAAGGCCAGCCGCCATAAAGCGCTTTTAAAACAATCCCATCTGGAAAAAAAGGCAAGGTCCTTGCTCGACATTCTGATCTCCAATCCCTTTCAGAATCCGCCGTCTTATGAAAAATTACAGGGGGACTTGAAAGGCGCCTATTCCCGCCGGATTAATCATCAACACCGGCTGGTTTATCTGGTCGATGAGGAACGAAAAGAGGTCTTTGTCCTCAGCATGTGGACACATTACGAATAAAAGCACCGGTCCGCTTCCTGTCAGGAGGCGGATTTGTTTGATTCTCCTGTTATGCCGAATAAATCATTTGGCGTAACATCTAAAGCATTTGCTATCGCGGCGACATCGACGTCCTTTACGATTTTGCGATGGTTCAACAATGCGCTGAACTGTTTATCAGAAAAACCGGCTCTATGCGCCACCGCATAGTTTTTAAGTCCTTTAGATGCAATGATCCGCCTGGTATTCTCTGCAATAATCGACTTATACATTTCATCACCTCTTTTCCTCAAGAATCTTTAGCTCACGTACATAATAACTCAAGATACTTTATATATCAAGTGTTTTTTCTAAAGTTTCTTGATATTTTTTCTTGACGTAAGATCGGTATTATGTTTTAATAAATAGAGGGGAGGGGAATTCTCGTGGGGATAGGAAGAAGATTAAAAGAAGCCAGAGAAAGAGCTGGCTTAACACAAGAAGAACTTGGTAAGCTTATAGGCGTTACCGGTTCGGCAATTACGAATTATGAAAAAGAAACTAGTCATCCGAAAGAACCTGTCATGTATGCTTTGTTTGAAGCTTTAAACGTTGATCCAAACTATTTGTTTCAAGATTGTGTTAATATCAAAGATATAAAAAAAACCTCTGATACAAAACAATCTGCATCAGAGGAAAAAGAAATAGAACTGTATAATACTTTATGTAATGCACTTATCTCTCTTGGCGTTATCGGAAGGGATGAGGATATCACGGAAGAGCAAGCTGATATCTTGATTTCTGTTGTTCGAATTATTCATGCCTCCTTCCATCAAAAACAAAAGTGAATTGGTTATCTGTTCTGCTTCTTCATATTTTGCGAGTTCTTTTGCGACTCGCATCAAATTGGGCTTTAAGTTTTGTATATTTTTATAAGCATCGTCAGTGTGGCTGCATATGTAACTCCTTTCTTTGCGGGGTTGTTTGTGCAAACGGGCAAAAAGTAGTTGTCACCACCTTTGTCAAATTGGTCAATTTCTCTTAACAATTTTATAACACGACAAATTCTGACAAAAAGCAATACTTTAGGAAGTTCAGAAAAAATTGGCAATTTTTTAATAGTTAACGTTAACTTCTCTGTGAAGCGTCTCTATTATAGAACATTCGTTCGCATTTGTAAAGAGGAAAAAAGAATTTTTTTGTTTTGATACAGTATGTTCTATAAAACAGGCATTACTATATATTAGAACGGATTGTGTGATCCCTTATGAAAGTCCCAAAACCGCGCAGGCTTCCGTCGGGGAACTGGTTTATTCAGATGCGGTTAGGCGGGGAGAGCGTCTCTGTGACGGATCCCAGTGAGAAACAGTGCGTCAAGGCTGCGCAGCTTCTCAAGGCGGAGTATCTGGCAGGGAAGCGGGTTACGAAAAAACCGGAGCGGGTGACACTTGCGGAGATTGTCGAGCGCTACATTACGTCACGTCAAAACGTCCTGTCTCCTTCCACAATTCGCGGTTACCGTATCATACAACGCACGCGGTTTCAAGCGTATAGCAGCCAGGAGATCCATGCCATTGACTGGCAGAGCCTTGTGAATGAAGAAGCGGCATTGTGCAGCCCGAAAACGTTACATAACGCTTGGATGCTGCTCTCATCTGCGGTCTATGCAGGCACAGGCACGCGCCCTGTTGCCACCCTCCCGCAGGTCCCGAAAAATACGCGGCTGTATTTAACGCCGGCGCAGATTGATTTATTCACCGGCGCAATTCAGAACACAGATGTTGAGATCCCCGCTTTACTGGGGCTGTGCAGCCTGCGCTGTTCTGAAATTCTCGGTTTGAAATGGCGTAACGTAGACCTGGAAAAGGGGATTGTATATGTACGCGGGTCGGCGGTGCGCGGAAGTGATGGAAAACTGATTTACAAAGACACAAATAAGAACCGGACGTCCAACCGGGTTGTGCCAATCATGCCGCAGCTCATGGATGCGCTGCAAAAAGCGCCGGAACACCTGCCGGACGATCCTGTTGTGAGCTGCTCCCAGCAGAGCATCTATACCCGCGTGAATACAATTTGCAGGAAGAACAAATTGCCGGAAATCGGCGTACACGGTCTACGCCACAGTTTTGCGTCGCTGGCGTATCATTTGAATGTACCGTACAAAGTTGCAATGGAAATCGGCGGCTGGTCGGACGATCATACCATGCAGAAAATTTATACGCATATCGCAGAAGAGGATATCCGTGCAGGTGCGGAATCGTTAGTGAATTTTTATAGCAAGAGTAAAAATGCTAACGAAAATGCTAATGAAAATTAAAAGTTGGCTTTTTAATTGTATAATTTATCGTTTGGTATGGGTCATATACCCACACATTCCCGGTTGAAGTTCAAGAATGTCACGAAATACGCCGTAGCCAGGTGTGCGGCCTGGTCCGATCAGCATAATTTCCAAAATAGCGCTTTGGTCGATTACAGCTTCCACTTCCGGATGGGCCAGCAACGTTTTCATTTCGGAGGCAAATATAAATGCGTTGCCACGGTGTAAATAGAAAAAGGGTTTGACGCCAATACGGTCGCGCGCGATAAAGAGACGCTCACGGTGATGTTCCCAAACCGCAAAAGCAAAAATGCCGTTAAAACGGTCTACACACTGTTCGCCCCACTGCATATAGGCGTGTAGCAAAACTTCCGTATCTGAGTGTCCATGAAAACGGTGTCCTTTCAGCATAAGCTCGCGGCGCAGTTCCTGTGTATTATACAGCTCGCCGTTATAGACCAGCGAATATTCTTCGCCATTCCAGATTACACATGGGCTGGCGTCCATTTTCAATATCTACGACGCAAAGGCGCGTATGCAAAAGAGAAGCGGGTCCGTCTACCACGCTGCCAGACTGATCCGGGCCGCGCCGTTCCATGGTATCCAGCATCTGTTCATACGCCGCTCCGGTTTGATACCGGCCGGACTCCGCAAAATCAAGTATTCCAGCAATTGCACACATATTAAATATTACTCCTTTACACAAATAAAGACGGTGCACGCCCTCATCTTGGAGCAAACACCGTCGTTCATTCTTATTGTATGTAAAAGACCTGACCGATGTGAATCGCTAAATGGAAAGCTCGGAAAACAAATCCAAAAGCTGCTGTTCTTCCTCGAAAGAAGGACTCCAGCCATATCGCTGAAGGTCTACCGTATTTGCATCGGAAACCATAACACCTTCTGATTCCAAAAGATCCCTCTGCGCACCGTCAAACAAAAAGGCGCCTGCGCCTGAGAGAAAGCCACGACCGTTTACAACGCGATGGGCAACGGTTGCCGCGCCCCGGCCAAGCGCGCGGCCTACCTGGCGCGCATTGCGCGGTTTGCCACACAAATACGCCAGTTGCCCATAAGTCGCCACTTTTCCTTCCGGTATTCTGCTGCACACGATGCCAACTCGCTGAAAGAAATCCATATCTGCACATCTCAATCTGATTATACAGAAAAGTTTATTCCGCTACAAGTTATTTGCAAATTTTATATTTCATAAAAGCCCGCAAACGCGGGCTTTTATGAAATATCCTAAGCCGCCAGTTTATAAAAAAGCCTGCAACTGCCGAACATTTTCCCGCTGTGTTGACAGAAAGCGATTGGCAAGCTCTATCACCGATTGTTCTTTTCCCGTATAATCGTGCAAATGCTGTAGTGTCTTATTAATTCCCATATTGTTTCCCTCAATTGTCATCTCGGCAATTTTGGAAGCAGAACGGTTTGCCGCCAGCTTACCCGCAGACATCATACGCGCAGAGGTTTTGGCCACTGTTCCAACATCATTTGCACGTTCGCCGTGCTCTAAAAGTAATTTTTCCGCGTCTCGTTCAAAATTACGGTACTCATCTAACTGCTGCGAAAGCACATTCTTCAGTCCCCCATCAGCCGTATAGTTCAGTACGGAGAGAATCCCTTCGCACCCCATTTCGGCGGTTTTATGAATATACTGCAAAAGTTCCGTTTCCGGCATCAAGATTATCACCTCACAGATAGTCTGCCACAAAAAACGCCGATTATGAGACACGGCACCAAGAGTTTAGACTTCTCAGGTTTACTACCTGACATATGACTGCACAAAAATTTAATAAATTTGACAAGTTTACTTCATAAACTTATAATATAACAAAAGGAAAATATAGGAGAGGAGGCGGAATGTGTTATGCAATTTCTTGTAATAGATACACTGAAATTCATGCTACGTAATATCAGGGTTAATATCATCGTGATAGTGACTCTGCTTTTCGCATATCTTGCCTTTTTTCTTGGATGTAGCTATATAGAAGATGGCATACGGGATTTTGATACATTTCAATTAAAGGAGATGGACAGCTCTATCTATTACGACGGCCGCGTGCCGTATATCGGCAGTAAGATTGAATACAAACTCCCTGAGTCCGTCTTGGCAGATTTTTTCCGGCAGTATGATTTTGTGGAGGCGTATACCGTCTGCGAATTTAGTGTATACCAAAATCAGGTGACTAGCGAGAAGCTCCGGTACTATGCAATTCAGGAGAGTTTTTCAGACTTCTATTTTTTCGACGTACTTGAAGGCCGGTATTTCACTGATGAAGAATTTGAAAACGGCAGTGCGGTATGTCTTGTAGAAAAAACATATCAGGATCTTTATTCTGTCAAGGTGGGAGATACCGTAAATATAGATGGCACGGTATTTGAAATTGTTGGCGTTATCAAACGCAACGCCGATGCGGGTGGTATATTTCTTCCATACCGTACTTTGCAGGATGATGTCTCTAAAGCACAATATTTGCAGCGGTATACCATAGCGGCAGAGCTAACTGACCATATTTTTATGTCACAAATCGACTATGGGCAGCTCGGCCTGTCGGGAGTTGCAAAAACTGCGCGAGACTATTATCGGGAAAACATTCAGTTTTTCTTCAGCCGAAGTGTGATGGTAATTGCTGTGTGCCTGATTCTATTTACCTATGCACTTTTAAACCTCTTTAATATCCTGTATAGCAAAATGGACGGAGAGCGTAAAACTTTCGGAATACGGATTGCACTAGGAGCTTCACATCGGCAGGTTTTTCTGCAATTTTTTCTGGAATGCCTGATACTGGTACTTTCTTCCGTAATTCTAATTTTTATTATGGACCCTCTTATTTCTATCCTGATAAAAGGCGTCATGAATCAATACTTTGGCGTTTATACGTTTATCTCTATGCTTCTTGTGTCAGTGGTTTCTTCCTATTTTGTAAGTTTGGCACTTATGTCGCGTTTTAAGAAAATGAATGTTGTGGAAATCATGAAGGACCTATAGGGCGGGGAGGTAACTTGGAATGAACTATCTTCTAAAAAAATCATTCCAGAGATTTTGGAAGAACCGTAAAAAATATGCCTTTATCATTTTGCAGCTTACAGCAGGCACCTGTATGATGGCTTTAGCATTCCATATCCGATTTTCTTTCCAGGAGCAGTTCAGAACGTTTCAAAAAGAAATTGACAGTCAGTATATCAATATTATGGCGAATGATAAAGGTGGAGAAACAGAACCGCTGACTTTCTCAGACTATACATATATCAGGGAGCATTTAAACCCGGATGGAAACGGCATGGCTTACTATAAGGAATGCCTTTTAAGTGATATGCAAATTAATGTGTTATTCGTCGACGAGGCATTTTATTCTATTGTCATGAGTGCGCAGGGATATGAAGCGGGCGCAGCTTACATTGGGGAAAACGCCAGGCAGAAGCTTAATTCCGTATTGGGCTCAAAGAATGAATTTTCTTACTATGATAAATCGGTTGAGACATTGTTCGGCGTACCCATTTCATCATTAACACCACTGAATACCATCACGTATTCATCAAAAGCATTGTTAACAGATGCACAATTTGCAGTTGTGGAAGGAAGTTGTACATTTGAAGATTATCTTATCTTTCCGATTTCAGTATATGAGGAATCGGGAATAGGGTGTAGAGGCTGGAATAATCTTGTGCTCTCCCTAACGGGTGCCAACATGGAAAGCCTGCAAAAACAGATTCACTCCGTGACAGCGTACTTGACAACGCAGTACGAGGACGAGAGTTTCGTGGTCAATAACTTTTATACCTATACGGAGCAACAACTTAATCGAAACGTCCATCTGGCTGAACTGTTAAACTTCATCTCAATATTTATATTGGTCATTGTTGTGTTCGGATTTACGGGTTTACTGCTGATTCTGCTCAATAAGCGCAGGCGTGAATTTTCTATCATACGGATGTGTGGTGCGACCAGCCGTCAAATTACCTGGGAGGTCTTTTTTGAAATTCTATATGTCGTCCTTTTCGGCGTATTGCTCGGGAATCTTCTAAGTCTACCGTTCTTACCTCTTTTTGACAACATGACAGGTATGGCGTTTCATATCGAAACATTGCTGTTGTGCCTGGCAGGAGGTCTATTCATAAGCGTATTCGTTTGTATGATAGCGCTGCATAAAGTAAGACGTTTGTCCCCTGTTGTCGTCTTAAAGGATTTGTAAAAGAAGGAAAAGTATCATGATTCGTTTAAAAAATGTGAG
>URVL01000084.1 GCA_900551265.1 uncultured Eubacteriales bacterium
CGACGTCGGTGCCGCACATGGGCCCGCTTTGAAAGGCCATTAAAACGTAAAACATGGATTCCGTCAGAACTTCCATTGATTTTTTGGGCATACACATTACTCCATACAATATCGTTATTTGATATCATGTAACGATATTATAGCGCAGACCCTTGTAGTTGTCAATGTTGAAGTACATAGACTTTAAAAAAATGCGGAAAAAATTAAACTGCGTAAAGATTGTATTTTTGAGTAGAAAAAATTGAGGGGATTTTGCGGATTTCATCAAAATTCACAAAAAAAGATGGGATTGTATCCAGGTATTTTTCACGATATTCCACATGGCCTTTTGGTTGAAAGAGGGGGGGCTTTGTGGTATGATACTATTGTAAAGAACAGAATAAAATCGCCAGAAGTAGAGTTCAAGAAGTCCGGTGAAGCAGACCGGAGATATTTGGAGGTTTGAAATGGCTGAAGCCTACGAAGATCTGTACACCATGCCGGTTGGCGCTTTGGGCGTCATTGCAATGCCCGGCAGCGAAGAACTAGCTTCCCAGGTGGATTACTACATCACGAATTGGCGTCGTGATCTTCATTCCATCCCGCAGTCGCTATCCGGAGGGTATATGCGGGATACTTACCAGATTGCCGTTAACTGTCCGCGTTTCGGCACGGGTGAGGGTAAGGCAATGATTAATGAGTCTGTCCGCGGCTATGACGTTTTTATCATTGCTGATCTTTTCAACCATGGAATGAAGTACAATTTTTACGGCGAGCCGGTCCGTATGACGCCGGACGATCATTTCCAGGACTTAAAGCGTATTATCGGGGCAATCGGCGGCAAAGCGCGCCGCATTACCGTCATCATGACGATGCTCTATGAGGGACGTCAGCACAAACGTGCGATGAGAGAGTCGCTGGACTGTGCCATTGCATTACAGGAACTTGAGCGTTTGGGCGTTGAGAATATCATTACGTTTGATGCGCATGACCCTCGCGTTGCAAATGCAATCCCACTTGCCGGTTTTGAAAACATTCAGCCCACTTATCAAATGATTAAGGCGCTTGTTAATACCGTTCCGGACATCCGTATTGACAGCGACCATATGATGGTGATTTCCCCGGACGAGGGAGCCATGAACCGTTGTATTTATTATACGTCGGTTTTGGGGCTTGACCTTGGTATGTTTTATAAGCGCCGCGATTATAGCCGCGTGATAGAGGGAAAGAATCCAATCGTTGCCCATGTTTTCCTTGGCAATAATATCGAAGGAAAAGACGTTATTGTTGTAGATGATATGATTTCCTCCGGTGAGTCCACGTTTGAGGTGATTCAGCAGCTGAAGGAACGTAAGGCGCGCCGCATTTTTATTTGTTCTACGTTTGGTCTTTTTTGCGAAGGTTACGAAAAATTTGACCGTGCGTATGAGGCGGGCCTTTTTGACCGGGTATTTACCACAAACCTCATTTATCGGGAACCGGAGCTTTTAGCCCGTCCGTGGTATACTGAGGTCAGCATGTCGAAGTATATTGCGCATATTATCAATATTTTGAACCATGATATGTCTATTTCCGGCTTGCTTTCGCCGTCTCAGCGTATCCATCAATTGCTGGAGCGTCACGAAAAAGAGCTTCGGGAAAAACAAGATTGAAACACAAGTAGAAAGAAGGTCCCCCTATGAAAATCTCCGTGACATTGACGAAAAATCCGAAGCCGCGTCCCGATGAGAATCATCTTGGCTTCGGCAAGTATTACACCGACCATATGTTCATTATGGACTATGACGAGGGCAAGGGCTGGCACGATGCGCGAATCGTACCGTATGCGCCGATCGTATTGGATCCCGCTGCCATGTGTATTCATTATGCACAGGAGGCCTTTGAGGGGTTGAAGGCATACCGTCATGCGGATGGTTCCATTTCGCTGTTCCGCCCGCTGGAAAACTGCCGCCGCCTGAATCAGTCCGACGAGCGTCTGTGCATTCCGCATATGGAGGAAGAAGATATCCTTCAGGCCATCCGCGAGCTTGTCCGCATAGATGCGGACTGGGTGCCGCGTAAGCCGGAAACGTCGCTTTACATCCGTCCTTTTGTGTTTGCAACAGAACCGCATGTCGGCGTGCATCCGAGCGCTACGTATCAATTCGTGATTATCCTCTCACCGGTCGGCGCCTATTACGACGAGGGGCTGGCGCCTGTCAAGATTTATGTGGAGGACAAGTATACCCGCGCCTCCAAAGGCGGCACGGGGGCGACCAAGGCTGCCGCGAATTATGCGCAGTCTTTGAAAGCACAGATGGATGCGCAGGAAAAAGGGTATTCTCAGGTCTTATGGCTCGACAGTGTGGAGCAGAAGTATGTGGAAGAAGTCGGGGCCATGAATATCTTTTTCAAAATTGATGGCGAGGTGATTACGCCGGCGCTGACTGGCAGCGTGCTGCCCGGCATTACTCGTAAATCTACAGTGGAACTTCTGAAGTACTGGGGGGTCCCGGTTTCCGAACGCCGTCTGTCGGTGGACGAGATCCGCGACGCCGCACTCCATGGAAAGCTGGAAGAAGTATTCGGTACCGGTACGGCTGCGGTGATTTCTCCAGTTGGTGTGCTGTGTTATAAGGACGAAAAGTTTGTAATCAATAATTTTGAAATTGGCGAGCTGACGCAGAAAATATACGATGAGCTCACCGGTATTCAATGGGGTACCCGTCCCGATCCATTTGGGTGGGTTATGCCGCTTTAATAGGGTTTCATATTGACAGCACCCGGAGGGAACGGCCCTCCGGGTGTTTTGCACGTGGGAGGACATTCTGGCGTGAACGGAATTTTGTGTTGAAAATCCGGAACATCTGTGATAAAATAAACTTAAAGTGTGTAAATTTGCGGCGATTTTTTGGATAAAAGATCCTGAAAGGATGAGCGGTTATGTTACCTCACGAGACTGCCAAAGACAAGCGGTATGTGTATCGTGGAAAGATTATCAATGTGCGGCGCGACGAAGTCGTGTTTCCAAATGGGAATGAATCCTCACGTGAAGTTGTTGAACACCGGGGTGCGGTAGCGGTTGCTGCCGTGGACAGCGAAGGCTATATTTACCTGGTGCGCCAGTTCCGGTATGCGTTCGGCGAAGAACTTTTGGAGATTCCTGCGGGAAAGCTGGAAGAGGGCGAAGAAAGTGCGCATCTTGAGGCGGCTATCCGGGAGCTGCGTGAAGAAACCGGGTTGAAGGCAGATGAAATGGATTATTTGGGTGTTATATATCCCTCCGTCGGCATGCTGACGGAGCGCATTTACCTGTATCTTGCCCGTGGGCTCACGCAGGGCGAAATGGATCTGGATGAGGATGAGTTTTTGAATGTGGAGCGTATCCCAGTCGGGGAACTTGAAAAAATGGCACGGCGCGGTGAGATCCGGGATGCCAAGACGCTTTGCGCGTTATTTCTGATTCAAGATAAAATTTGAGTTTTCCGGTTTTCGGAGGTGCAAAAATGGCAAAAATCCTTGTGGTAGAGGATGAAAAGGCAATCGCTGATATTGTGGCGTTTAATCTGATGCGGGAAGGATATGAGGTGATTACTGCCTACGACGGCCTGGAGGGTTTAAAATTTGCATTGGAGGACGGCGTAGACCTGATTCTGCTAGACGTTATGCTTCCAGGGATGGACGGTTTTGAAATCTGCCGCCGCGTCCGGGAAAAAAGTAACGTTCCTATTATTATGTTGACAGCTCGTGAGGAAGAAACGGATAAAGTTCTCGGCCTTGAGATTGGTGCGGACGATTATATCACCAAGCCGTTTTCCATGCGGGAGCTGATGGCGCGCATTCACGCGAATCTGCGCCGTACAGCGACAGAACAAAGACCGCCGGCGCAGCCTGTCTCTACCGCTGATTTGGTGTGTGGAGAAATCGAAGTGTTTTTCAATGCGCATGAAGTACGTTGCCGCGGAAAAGTGCTTGATCTGACTGCACGGGAATATGAGATTTTGCGCTATATGGCTTCCAATGCAAACCGTGTAATTCCGCGTGAAGAGTTAATGGAAAAGGTATGGGGTTATGAATATTACGGGGACCTGCGTGCGGTAGATGTGGCAATTTGCCGCGTACGGGATAAGGTGGAGGAGGATCCGTCCACTCCTAAGTATATCATAACGCGCCGCGGCGTTGGTTATCTGTTTTCAACGGAAACTTGACGAATTCACATATATTGAGACAATCGGTGCCGGGCGGCACATTTGCTGCCCGGATGCCGCGCCGTATTCCGGCGAGACTTCCTAAACGGTGATGGTATGTTTCGTTCCCTGCACATGAAATTGGTGCTGATCCTGGTGCTCTTGATACTTTCTGTTATGATTGTTGTCGGCACGTTGCTGATTAACCGTGTATCGTCGTATTTTCTGGATGATTTCAGTTCTCAGATGGAGGAGGTTTTTACACAACGTTTTCTGGCTGAACTCTCCAGTGCATGTGAGGGTGAGGATGCCTCGGAACGCCTGCGCGAGATGATAGCGGCATACTCCGGCCCTTTGGGGATTGATACCAACCGTGATTTTTATATTCTTTCAGATAACAGCGGCGAGTACCTCACAGGATCTAACGATCAACTGGGCGTCAATCTTGAAATTACACCCAATATCATTCGCGCCCTCAATGGGGAAGTGGGTAGCAGTCTATCAACGTCAAACGACTACATGGATATTGCGATTCCGATTTCAGGTGACGCCGGCTCCTATATTGTATATATTAAGGACAATAAAAGTGATTTATCAGAATTGACATGGATGCTTTTTTCCATTACGGTTCAGGTTGTGTTGTTCGGCCTGCTCTTTTCTGTTCTTTTAAGTTTTCTTCTGTCCAAAACAATGACAACGCCGATTGAAAATATCACGAAAAGCGCCTCCCGCCTGGCTTCCGGTGAGTTTGACAGCCGGATTGAGGTGCATTCGGATGACGAGATTGGTGTTTTGACACAGACCTTCAATAATATGGCGCAGTCGCTCCACGATGTTATGCAGGATATGGCGGCGGAACGGAATAAACTGAATACGTTATTTCTCCATATGACGGATGGCGTTGCTGCGTTTGATGCATCAGGCCGTATTTTGCACATGAATCCCGCTGCGGAAAAAATGCTTGGCATGACCTTTTCACCGGAGCTGACGTTTAAAGAAGTATTTCATGACGTTGTCCATCCGACGGGCTCGGATACTGTCGTCGTAGATTATACGGTGGATGACCGTACCTATCAGGTGTTTTTGGCAACGCTCAATACGCCGGATGAGCCGCAAGGCGTCATGGCGGTCATTCATGACGTCACGGAGCAGCATCGGCTGGAGATGACGCGGCGCGAATTCGTGGCGAATGTCTCTCACGAACTGCGCACACCGCTGACGAGTATTAAAAGCTATACGGAGACGCTTCTGGAAACGGACGATTTGCCGCCGGAGTTACGCAGCAAGTTTTTAACGGTGATTAATAATGAAGCGGACCGCATGGCGAGAATCGTTAAGGATCTTTTGACGCTTTCCCGCCTGGATAATGGGCGTCTGGATATGAAGTTTACGAAATTCCCGATTGATAAACTTATGGGAAGCGTATATGACGCCATGCTCTTTGAAGCGAAGAATCATAAACATATTTTGACGCTTGAGCTGGACGACCCTCTTCCTGAAATCGAGGGGGATCGTGACCGGATCGAGCAGGTGGTCGTTAATATTGTTGCAAACGCCGTCAAATATACGCCGGACGGCGGGAATATTATTATGGCGGCGCGTAATGTCAAAGATGGTGTAGAAATTGCCGTGACAGATAATGGGACCGGTATCCCAAAGGAGGACCTCCCGCGTCTTTTCGAGCGCTTTTACCGGGTGGACAAAGCGCGTTCACGCGAGCGCGGCGGTACGGGCCTTGGCCTTGCCATTGCACAGGAAATTGTGCGCTACCATAACGGTACGATTCGGGCGGAGTCAAAGTTAGGTGTCGGTACCTGTATGACGGTGTTTCTTCCATTAAAGCAAAATATGCCCGTGAAATGAGTCAATTATGCGTGATAATTTGAAAAGGATATCCAAAAATGTTATCATACTCTTCCTGCTGCTCAGTCTTTTAATCCTTACTATGCTGACTTGGTTCAGCGATATGCAACCGGGTAATACGGAAAGACGGCGTGTGATCAGCGAGCTCTTTGGGGGCTTGTTTTGGAACGGGGATGATGTGGATAGCGTATATCCCGGTTATGAGGAGTATGACTATACCATGAGTATCCTTTCTCCTGTGCGCGCTGCTGTAAGAAGTGATGTGGGCTTAACCTATTTAACAAACCGGGATGATGCCAGGGAGCTTTTTGAGCGGGCAAGCGCAGTGCTTGCTGACGCGATGGATTCGGCGAATACCCGTCAGGAACTGGAAGACTACCAGTGGAGGAACATTTTATCCGGAGATATGATTCTCTTTGACTTTGAGGGTGAAATGCCGCTTGATATGCTTGCCGCAGTGATTGGTTCTGCTGATTACGACGCGATTGAAACGCAGGCGCGTTATATTGTCTTATTCATTCATGGCGAGACATTATCGTTGGCTGTTATGCCAAAGGGGGGAACGCCCGTTTCCTATACTACGACGCTACAGACTGCGGAGCTGGCTTCTCTGATACGTGAGTTTGACTCTGCAAACGCGCGGTTTGCATTCGAGGATAGTGTGATTGGCTCATATTTACCGGATGAGGCCATATTGCTTGAAGACCGGTCAAAACCGGCGGTGATTAAAAAGAGCTCGACGTTTACCGACTATACGAGTACGTCGTCTGAACGTATCATTAACGCGGTACTGGAGTGTTTTGGCTATAATCCATATACAACCGGCGGTTACATTGAATCCGATGACACACGCGTCTACGTTGAGGATTTAAGCACGCTTCGGATTTCAACAGATGGATCAATGAGTTACTATGCGCCGACGCAGGAAGAAGAAATAGCTGTGTCTGGCAGAACAGAAAGTTCCGCCATTATTATGGATGCGGCTTCGATGCTGGATCGCGTGGCGTCGGACTATATCGGCGATGTTACGCTTTATATTATGCGCGCCTATTATGACATGGCGGAGGGCCGGTATGTGATTCTCTTCGGCTGTGTGGCGGACGGCATTGTGTTGTTATTTGACGATGGGTATTTTGCCAGGCTGGAATATGTAGGAACAGCTCTTGTCAGTGCGCATTTGACAATTGCAAGTTATATTTTAACGGCGCAGTATGACGCAATTTTGCCGGACGAGCAGGCTGCCGCAGCGCTGAATGAAAAATGTACCCTATTTGAACTTCGGTATGTGAAAAACCGAAACGACGAGTACCATGCCGACTGGTATTATTTAAAATAAAATGCCGGAATGTTGAATTTACGGAGGCACAGGCTTTGGATTGGAGCAGAGCAAAAAATTTGATTATTATGCTGCTTGCCCTTGTAAATGTGTTTCTGGTGGGCAACATAGCATACTTGGCGTATAAAAATGATGCGGCAGAACGAAATACCGTTTCAGAGTTGGTTGCCTATCTGGAATCACGAGGTATCGTGCTGGACAGGGAAGCTGTTCCTCGTGAAAATTTGGGACGCACGGTTCTCATTGTTGAACACAACGTGGAGCAGGATGCTGCGGTGGCGCGAATTTTGTTGGAGGATCAGACGCTCTCTGCCAGAATGGATGGCGTTTATTCTGCTTCTGCGGGAGAAATCAGCTTGAAAACCGGCGGCTATATGGAGGCGTCTCTCACGTGGAATGGAAGCGCGGAGGCGCTTGTTTCGTTGTTTGGGAAATGCGGCATTGATTTGTGGGCTTCCGACTGTACGGACGATACGGCTGAAATGCAAATTGCCTATGCAGAATTACCAGTATTTAATTGTACTGTCACAGCCCTGCGTGAGGGCGAGGGCTGGAAAGTATCGGGACGTGTCTGCCTGGGGAATGCCCTGCGCACGGATTCAGGATATGAACGTGATGTAGCAGGACTGATCGTTGGCGTAACACAGCGGTTAATTTTGAGAGGGGTCACAGAGATTAATCGTATCGAGGCCGGGTGGGTAGCTGGTTCGATATCGAATGTCGGCCTGCGGCTGACGCCCGTCTATAGACTTTCAACCAATGCAGATGATTTTTATATCAATGCGGTTGATGGAACGCTTATGAGCGTTGAATGAGAAAAAGGATGATTACTTTTGATAGATATTACTGTCTCAAAACTGAAAAAGTCCTTCGGCACCTTTGATCTGTTGACAGATGTCAGCTTTGAAATCAATGAGGGAGAAAAGGTTGGGCTGATTGGAAAAAATGGCGCTGGAAAAACGACGCTTTTAAAATTACTGCGTGATGCGGCAGAGGGGCATGCTGTGATTGACGGTGGAAGCATAACCATCAATCCGCACGCGAGGCTTGGTTTGATCGATCAGATCCCGGTGTTCCCTCCGGAGTATACGGTGGAACAGGTACTGCGGTTGGCCTTCCGCCGCTTTGATGAAATGAGTGCTGAGATTGCCCGGCTGGAACAGGAAATGGCGCAGGATCATTCCCGTGCGATGATGGCGCGTTACGGTGCGTTGGTTTCCACGTTTGAACATGACGGCGGATATGACGTTGATTATGAATTGGATCGGGTTGCGGCGGGCCTTATGATTGATGCCGATATGCGTGCGAAGAATTTTTACGCGCTTTCCGGCGGAGAGCAGACGCGCGTAAATTTGGCGCGTGTGATTCTGGAAAAAAGCGATATCCTCTTGCTCGACGAACCGACGAATCATCTGGATATTGCGTCCGTTGAGTGGCTTGGCGAATATATGAACGCATATCGCGGCACCGTCGTTTTGATTTCGCACGACCGCTGGTTTTTAGATCGCGTGGTAACGCGTATTATCGAGATTGAAAACGGTATTGGATTGGAGTATTACGGAAATTACAGCTATTATGTCGTA
>URVL01000085.1 GCA_900551265.1 uncultured Eubacteriales bacterium
CAGCAGCGTATTCACAATTGTTTCCGACGGCGGGATATTTGGCGTACCGACGCTCAGGTCGACAACACGTTTTCCCTCCGCCAGCCTGCTCGCCTTGAGTTCAGCAAGTTTGGAAAAAATGCCGGTTTCAAGACGTTCCATGCGTTTTGCAAATTCCATATTGGTACCTCCGATGCCTATGTATAGTATGCAAAATAATGTGAGCATTGCAAATACTATCTACTCATAAAACTCTTCTATCAGTATATGCTAAATTAGTCGATTTGTAAAGCACAAGTCTTGCATACTTGGCCTCCAATTAACAAATTATCATTTCTGGAGGGTGATTACTTTGTACCAGATTCATAAATTTTTACGTCCTTTGGCGTATTTTATAGCATTTTCCTTCATGTTTATGCTTCTCCCGCCGTCTGCCGGCGCCATAGAGAATACTTCCGAAGAGAAAAAATACATCAAATATGTCGAATTTCATCCAACGCTCCCCGTCCTTGAACAGGCGCTCGAATACGACATATCCACGCACGGCACAGATTGCCCACTCAACTGGTTAGAACTTCTGGCATACGCTGCGGCCAAAAGCGGCGGCGTTTTTGAAAAAAGACGTTCTCAGACCATCGACAGTCTGGTCAAACGGCTGCGTGCGGGCGAACAAATGGCCGATATTACTCAGGACATGCAGTACTACGCCTATTATTTGAAGGCATACCATGCAATATTATGTAACTTTTTGGGGGAATACCGCGTCGAAGTATATGACGAATCCGCACCGGAACAAAAAAGTGTGGAGGAGCGTTACGGACTCACCTGCTTTTCTCCCATAGCTGCAGGATATGGATTCTCTCATTATGAGGATTTCGGCAATGCTCGAAATTATGGTTACCGGCGCGTCCATTTGGGCAACGATTTGATGGGATCGATCGGCACACCGATTATTGCTGTCGAGGGGGGCACTGTGGAAGCGCTCGGCTGGAATCAGTATGGCGGCTGGCGTATTGGTATCCGCAGCTTTGATGGACAGCGCTATTATTACTATGCACATCTGCGACGCGATCATCCATTTCACTATGCGCTGGATGAAGGCAGTATTGTCAACGCAGGCGACGTAATCGGCTATCTTGGTATGACCGGTTACAGTACGCGTGAAGGGACTAACAATATCACCGTACCACATCTGCACTTCGGGCTTCAGTTAATCTTCGACGAGAGCCAAAAAGACGGCACAAATCAGATCTGGATAGATACCTACGCGCTCATCGAGCTTTTAAATCGCAACCGCTGTTATGTGACGCGGGATGAGGCCACCGGCGATTATAACCGCGTCTACCATTTTGCCGATCGTTCAGATATGGAAACCACTGCGCCGGCATCCGCTGCCGGGACCGAAGAGCAGGAATCATATCAACTGCCGATTATCATGTATCACAGTATCCTGCCGGATCTTGATTTTGCGGGAAAATATGTCTTACCGCCGTCGGTTCTCGAAGAGGATATGCAATATTTGAATGATCATGGATATGAAACCGTTACCATTGCCGATCTCCTCGCTTATGTCGATTATGGTATGCCTCTTCCTGAAAAACCCGTAATGCTGACTTTTGACGATGGATATCTCAACAACTGCGTCTATCTACCGCCGCTCATGGAAAAGTATGGGATGCGTGCGGTTGTCTCCCCGGTCGGCAAATTTTCCGACGATTACACGGCAAATGGCGAACGCAGCGTCTATTATGCCATGGCGACCTGGGATGATCTCAGGGCCCTGGCGGAATCAGATTATTTCGAGCTGCAAAACCATTCCTACAATCTTCATGCACAGTCCCCGCGTCACGGAGCGCAGCGGTGTGCCGGAGAATCCGATGAAGCCTATCAGGCTATGTTATCATCAGATCTTGCCGCCATGCAGGAAGCCATGCAGGCCAAATGTGGCGTGCGGCCCCTGGCATTCGTTTATCCATTCGGCGGTGTGGACGAAGCGTCCGGCCCCGTTTTACGCGCGCTTGGCTTTCGTGCATCACTCTCCTGCAGCGAACATGTCAACACGATTTCACGGGATCCACAATGCTTGTGGCTGTTAGGACGATATAACCGTCCTTATGGTATCAGCACGGAAGATTTCATGGCCAAGCTCTCGATTGATTGACAGCAGGAGCCCGCAATGATACAATGACCACAGTATCACGTAGGGGGAACGTCCATGCTTTCGCATAAGGGAACCGTGCGAATAGAAACAGAACGTCTGACTTTGCGGGCTTTTGAACCTTTCGACGCACAGGATATGTTTTGTAACTGGGCGTCTGATCCGGACGTCACGCAATATCTGACCTGGCTTCCGCACAGAGACATTTCTGAAACGGAAACCGTCCTGTCTGCCTGGTGTGCGCTTTATGATGATCCGCGCATTTATCACTGGGCGATTGTGTTCCGGGAAACTGCGCGTGTAATCGGCAGCGTCTCCCTTATTGACCGCAGCGACCGTCACGAAAGCTGTGAGATTGGATATTGCCTGTCGAAAGCTTTCTGGGGCCGCGGCATTATGCCGGAGGCGGTGCGCGCGGTTATTCTGTTTTTATTTCACGATGTTGGGTTCCATCGTATTATGGCGCGGCACAGGGTGGATAATCCTGCGTCCGGACGTGTCATGCAAAAGTGCGGAATGGTTTATGAGGGCACAACGCATGGCTCATATCTCACCCGTGAGGGAAATTTTACCGATCTGTGTATCTATGCGATTACGCAGGACATGGTTTCACTGCAGCAGTAGGGAGGCAAAAAACTTATGATTATGGCCATTGATATAGGAAATACCAATATTGTTCTTGGCGCGTATCGCAACGCCAAATTGATGTTCAGCGCCCGTCTTGCAACGGAACGCGCGCGCACGGATTTTCAATATGCAGCGGAGATAGACGCCATTTTGCGTATGTTCGGTGCCCGTGAGGAGCCATATGAAGTGGCGGCAATTTCCTCTGTGGTTCCTCCCCTGCTCCCGGTCATCAAAAGCGCCGTATCCATGTTGCTTGGCTGCCGTGTGATGTCGGTGGGGCCTGGTGTAAAAACCGGATTGAATATTCGGATTGATAATCCCTCAATCCTTGGCGCAGACCTGGTCTGCGGTGCAGTCGCCGCCATTCGGAAGTATGGCGCGCCTTGTATTGTGGTAGATCTCGGAACCGCCACCAAAATCAGCGCCATTGACCGCGGAGCCTGTTATATCGGCTGTTCCATCATGCCCGGCATCGGCGTATCGCTGGACGCGCTCTCTTCAAATACTGCCCAGCTTCCGTTTATCGATATTGCCCAAGCCGGTAATGTGATTGGCACAAACTCTGCTGACTCTATGCGCTCCGGTATCATCTATGGCACTGCTGCCATGATTGACGGCATGCTCGAGCGTTATCGCGAAATACTGGGTGCAGAGGCCTCCGTTGTTGCCACAGGTGGTTTCGCAGGAAACATTATTCCGTTTTGTAAGGAAGCCATACCCACTGATCCGCACTTGATACTTGACGGTCTGTATGATATCTGTAAGAAGAACAGTTGAGGTCCGTTATGAGTGAAAATCGTAAGCGTGAATTTCTGACAGATGGCGCGGACCGCCGTCTGGTTGTTCTGGTTTATCTGCTCAGTATTGTATTTCTGCTGCTGTTTTTTCCGTTTAAGCTCGGCGTAAATGTGCCGATCTTTCTCACATGCATTTATATTGTGGCGTTTACCTACCAAAAATACGCAAACGTGCCGATTGACCGGGGTTCCATTTCACTTTTTCTGGTCGTAATGATCGCGTCTCTTCCCTTTGTTCTCTATGACGAATCCCCGTTTCGCGTCCTGCATTTTATCATATTGATGGGAGCCGTTCTGTTTCAGCTCTTTACCATGTTTTGCTGCCGGGCCTATCCGCGTCTGTCTGAAAGTTGGCTTTACGATCTTGCAAATGCGGTCATCTTTACCCCGCTTGCCAATCTGGATGCATTCTGGCGTGTGATTGCACGGCGATTTTCTCGAAGCCGGTTCCGTACTTTGCTTTTGATTTTAGCAGGCATTGCGATCGCATCGCCCCTGATGTTTTTACTTGGTACACAGCTTTCTTCAGCCGACGCGGTTTTCGAATTTCTGCGTTCGCGTTTTACGGCGCCATTTTGGCGCTACGGTGGGCAGATAATCCTGGGGCTTCTTGCCGCCGTTCCTCTCTCCATGTTTATCTATGGCGCTTTTTTTGGTTTCCGTCATCAGCGTGGGACGGAACTCATTACAAAGCCTGACGAAAAGCGCATACATATCGTTCCGTCCGAAACGGTGATTGCCATGCTTATACCCGTCTGCGCGCTCCAGGCCTTTTACCTTGCTTCGCAGGCCACCTATCTTTTCTCGGCGGCTTCCGGCTTTTTACCAGAGGACTATGCCTACGCCCAATATGCAAGACGCGGTTTTTTAGAACTGTGCGCCGTTTCTTTGGTAAATATAACGCTGATCGCAGCGGCTCTTTCCTTTACAAAACATAACAAGCGCGGCACGGAAATAGCCGTAAACGCGCTCGTTGTTTTTCTTTGCATTTGCTCGCTCGTTATGATTGCCACAGCATTTGCCAAGATGATCCTCTATATGCACAGTTTTGGGCTTACGGCAAACCGTATGATTACATCCTGGTTCATGCTGGGGCTGGCTCTTGTGTTCATCTTTACAATTGTCCGCTGCTTCAAACCGTCCTTTAAGCTTGTCCGTACTGCAACCGTCACAGCCATTGTCATGTTTTTAATGCTTTGTTTTGTCGACTGCGACCATGTCGCTGTAAGTTATAATAAAGATGCTTACTTAAACGGGCAGCTTGAGGGTTTTGATATTGAAATGCTCTATCGTTCCTCCGATTCTGTCATACCGATCGTCATTGATCTTTATGAACACGCGGAAGGTACACTCAAGGAGGATGCACGTGCGTTGCTGTGCTATTATGAGACGCATTATGACAACTCTTTCTCTACCTGGCGAAGCTTCAATATTGCCCGCTATGACGCACATAGCAAATTCATCCGCTGGCAGGAGGCGACTGGTTTTAGTGCAGCGTCATAAGATAAGCTTCCAGTGCTCCGCGCGTATTTTCGCACTTGCCGTCTATAACGGCATCGAGCAATTTTTGCAAAACTTCTCCCATTTCACGGCCAGAATACCCCCACGCCTTGAGGTCATCCCCCTTTAACGCAAGCTGTGAGAGTTGATAACATGCCCCGCATGTTGTCAACTCTTTTGTTTTTTCGCGTAAATTTTCGATGTCAGAGGTGTCCTCACCATGTGATGCCCGATCTGCTTCCCGCATGTCAATTAAGTCAAAAAGTGTCTCCCGCCCCAGCAGATTCAGTGCCCGTAAAAGCGAGCTGCGATCAGCCGCAGGCAACGCCGAATGGTAACGCACCAATGTTGCTGTGCTTTGAATCAGACCGGATGGCAGTTTTAAATTGCGCAGAGCGGTTTCTGTAAGCGCCGCGCCCCGTTCCGCATGTCCGGGATAGTCTTCTCCACAGCGCTGCGTAACCGGCTTTGCGCAGTCGCGCAGCAGCAACGCCAATCGCACGGCAAGCTTTTCCGGCGCGCATGCCAACGATTTTGCGCTGTGGTACCACAGATCTCCGCCGTGTTCCGCCCGGTGATAAAACCCCCGCATCGGTTGGATCACCGGCAAAATAACCGCGATCACATCCGCATATGCCAGCAAAACCTCCGTCGCATGAGCGCCCAGGATCAGCCGGGAGAGTTCCGCGGCACAGCGCTCCACAGAGATCGCCTTCAAATTTCCCGCAAATCTATGAATTACCGCGGCAGTTTCCGTTTCTATCCTGTAGCCCATTACAGAGGCAAAGCGAAGAGCGCGTAATATGCGCAGGGCATCTTCCTGGAAACGATCCTCCGGGCGGCGGATACAGCGAATCACGCCGGCTTCGATATCCTGCATCCCACCATATAGGTCAATCAGACCTTCCGACGGTGCATACGCCAGCGCATTCATGGTAAAATCACGGCGGGCCAGATCTTCTTCCAGGCAGCGGTTAAACGAGACGCTGTCCGGATGCCGCATGTCGCGATACGGGCCCTCTCCCCGGCAGGCGGTTACCTCGATTGGCACGCCGCCAGACAGCACAGTTACCGTTCCATGTTGAATGCCCGTTTCAATCAGGCGAAAGTCCCTAAGCGCGGTTTTGATTTCCTCCGGTAGGGCGGCAGCGGCAATGTCCCAATCGTGCGGCGTCTCCCCGCGCAATAAGTCACGAACAGAACCTCCCACAATCCACGCGCGGATTCCCGCGCTGTCCAGCGCGTTCAAGACGATCTCCGCTTCCTCTGCCATCCATAATTTCATTACGCTATCCCCTTTTTTTATCTATACTATCAAACGAACTGCACGCAGTCAACCACCGTTTGATTTGACAAGCCCGATACGCAGATGATACACTATCTCCACAAAACATCTGCGCCATTTGAAAGGATGAGATGTCCATGGAAATTGATTACTGCGAATTCAGGCGTACCTCTTCCTGCGGCGAAGGCGAGCTGTGTTCCCGTGTCTGGCTGCCGGACGATACGCCGAAGGCCGTTGTTCAGCTCGCTCACGGCATGCAGGAGCATGCCGGCCGTTACGATCATTTTGCCCGCAGTCTTGCGATGATCGGTCTGGCCGTCTATGCAAACGATCATATTGGCCACGGAAAAAGCGCCATGGGACACATGGGGACATTTTCCCTGACTCCCGGTGGTTTTTCCTTTTTGCTTCAGGATATGCATACGCTTTTTGCGTATGCAAAGCAGCGTCATCCCGGCCTACCTTGTATTCTTTTGGGACACAGCATGGGTAGCATTGCCTCCGGGATTTTTCCGGCAAGATATAACGATGCAGATGTTCTGATCCTGATGGGAACGCCGGCGCCAAATCACCTTGCCGGCCTGGGCGCGTGGTTGGCGGGGATCGCCGCACGGGTGAAAGGTCCAACGGCGGAATCCCGGCTGATTACAAGACTTGCCGAATCCAACATGGGAGTCCATCCCTCGCACGATCCGCTGAAACGCAATGCCTGGCTCTCCCGTGATACGAACGAGATACGCTGGGCCGTGGAGGATCCACTCTTTGGAAAACCGTTCTCCGCATCTGCTTACCGGGAACTGTTCTATGCGCTCCGGGAGTTCGGAGGGAGCGGCTGGGCATCCTGTATACGCAAAGATATGCCGGTCCTGATTACGGCCGGCACTGCCGATCCCTGTGGCAGGAACGGCGCCGCACCACGGCACTATTATGAGACGCTTCGGGCATCCGGTCATACCGACGTTACCCTGCACTTGTTTGAAGGCGCCCGCCATGAACTCCTCCATGAAACAAACCGTGACGAGGTGGAAAATGCGCTGGCAGAGTTTATTGTGAATAAGCTCCGTGTTCTCCCCAAAAACGTCCGCAGCGATTCACCGGTTTTATGAACGTACCCATCACACTTTCTTGTCCGCGGGAAACGGATATCCCGTCAATCCTATCCATACTCGATGTATGTCGGGATTCCCTGCCACAGCTTTCTCAACAAGGTCTTCCAGCCTTGCTTCTGCGGAACGCGCGGCGCGGCAGTGCGCTGATTGCAAAAGAAGACAGGAATACAATAGGCGTATGTGTCTGGTCTCCGGTACTACGGCGGATTTCCCTGCTGGCAGTTATCCCCGCAGCGCGCGGCAAAGGGATTGCGTCCGCATTGCTTGATGAGGCGCTCCGGCGTATGCCTCCGGGCGATGTGTTTGTGGAAACGTTTCGAGAGGACGACATACGCGGCACAGCCGCGCTGGCGCTGGCATTCTACCGCAAGTACGGTTTTCAAAAAGCAGGCCTGCTCGATGGTTTTACTGTGCCCATGCAAAAATTACGGCTGTGCCGGGAATAACACTCCCGGCACAGCCCTTTTTGTTTCTCAAGAAACCTTGACCTTAATTGTTTTCCACTTTCCACTGTTATATCGTAGCAATACCAACAGCGAACGCAAAAGCTGGTCGGCAACCAATGCGATCCACGCGCCAGGCAGACCCCAGTGCAGCAAATAAATTGTCACCGCAGCAAGCCCGGTACGGACACCCAACGTCGTAATCATGACGATGATCGCGATGGAACGCGTATCGCCTGCGCCGCGCAACCCGCCTGCAATAATAAACTGTGAACTTTGGAACGGCTGCATAAACGCAACAAACATCAGAATCATCCTGCCGGACTCTACAATTTCAGGCTTGTTATTGTAAAGTCCTACAATTTGTGCGCCGAAGAAGAAAAAGATCAACATGAGGAGTATCGATACGATCAACCCCAGCCGCCTTGTATACTTCGTATAAATTTCGCCCATATCCGGACGTTTTCGGCCAAGGCTCTGCCCCATCAAAGAAGTCGCCGAGGCGGCAAACGCCTGGCCCGTCATAAAGGACAGCGCCTGAATATTCATACAGATCGTATGCGTTGCATAATCTGTTTCGCCAAGGCTTGTTACGGCACGTGTGTAAATGATAATGGCAATCCGCATAATGACATTTTCAATCATAGCGGGGATTCCTATTTTTGCAATTTCCTTCATGGCAGCAAAATCCGGGCGGAAATTGGCGCGGAAACTGAGATGCAGATAGTGGCCCGGCCTCATAATGACAATCAGCGCGATAAAGAAAGCAACCGTCTGACCAATAATCGTAGCCCAGGAGGCGCCGGCAACTTCCAGGCGCGGGAATCCAAGATTACCTTCAATCAGGAGATAGTTTCCGATGATGTTTACCACGTTCGCCACAAGGTTGTACATCATCGCAATCTTTGTGTTTCCAACACCA
>URVL01000086.1 GCA_900551265.1 uncultured Eubacteriales bacterium
CCTGCGTAATTTCCTCAAAGGCAGGAATCAATTCATCCGGCAAATACGCGCCGCCGTAAGGGCCAAAACGCCCTGCGGAATCGGGTTGTTCTTTCAGATAATTTTCAAAGCTTGCATACTTGTTCATCGTTCTTTCTCCTTTTCGAAGCAGTCATATGAATGGACGGATAGATATGCAAAAACCCCCGTCCTTTCTTCAAGGACGGGGATCTAATACCCGCGGTGCCACCTTGATTCACGGCTGTGCCGTACCCTTCATGAGATGCCATCACATCTCCGGCGCTTAACGCGCGCCTCACGTCAACGGATACTCGGCCAAACGCCTTTCACCGTGCGCTCCATGGTCCATTTACCGGCCCGCCTGCCGCAGGGTTCTCAGCCTCTCCCCACTCTCTGTGCGCCGCATCTGCCGTGTTATCTCCACATCAACACTTTATTTTATTATAACACCTGACAGCCTCTGCTGTCAAGCTTATTTCCGGTGCGGTAATTTTGGGTGTATGATCAATCAACGGCTGAATTGATCCTTTCACAGCGTTCCCGCCCGTCAACGCTGCGCAGCAGCGCCCAGGCCAAACCCATTACCGACCAGAATACAAGCATTACGCGCGGATAAAACCAGATATATTCTACCATTTCGATGAAAAACATTCCGAATAAGGTTGAAAACATCGCTATCGCTGCATAGCGGAAACCTCTGTTTTCACGTACTGCCGCAAGCAGCGTGTTTTTCAGCGTAGAGAGATACAGCGTTACAATCGACAGGAACCCAAAAAGCCCTGTTTCCAGCCAAATTTCCAAATACATATTGTGCGCGTGTGTCGCAACACAAGCTTCGGGTACCATAAATTTTCGATAGGCGTCAAAAAAGTTGCTTGTGCCAAGTCCTCCGCCGGTCAGCGGATCGGCGCCCAGTGCCTTTAAGGATGCCTCCCAAATATAAAGGCGGTAACCCATTGACGTGTCGTTCCCCGTAAAGAGCGACATAACGCGGTTGATGATGCTGGTGGGCAAAAACGGGATTGCCATCACGGCCAAAATGATAAAAACGGGGATCAGCTTCAAGTTTGCAATTGCAACAAACGCTCCGACACTGAGCGCAAAAGATATCCAGGCGCCTCGAGAATATGTCAGCATCAGCGCCACCACCGGTAGGACAAAACTGAAGCCAATCAGTACCTTGGCAGCCTTTGATAACCGCTCCTCCGTCATAAACGCGACAAAGGAACACGGCGTTAGGAGCACCAGAATTTCCGCAAAGTTATTCGGGTTATAAAACGTTGCATAAGCCCGGCCGATCATATCGGAATTGTTCGCCACGTCCGTATAGGAAGTATTGACAGCAATGCCATCCAGCGACTGCAAGAGCGAATATACGGATGTAAAAAACACCGCGGTATATAGAATCATAAAAACGCGCCGGAAATCCTGCATATCCCGTACCGAGCCGGCGAGCACCAACATGAAAATAAACGAGGTGACAAAATAGGAAAAGACGCGGATTGCCTCGGATACAAAAATGCCGCCAAATACCGCCAACGCGCTGATGCCCATAAAAAGATATAGCGAAACCGGCAAGGACGCACGTTTTTCCTCACGTGACGTTGCCTGCTGCACCAGGTATAATGCGCCAACGAAAAATGCCGCAATCAGCATATAACCGTTACTCCAGCGGCTGTCATCCACGCAAAGCATGACGGCCAAAAGCACTGCGCAGATATTGCAAATGCGTAAGCCGATTAACCAGTCCGCAAATTTTGTGAGGCAGCGAAACAGCCAGGCATGCGAAAACGCCCTATAAACTGCACGCACAACGGCAAGTAGCCACCCATATACAACCGACGCCGCATAACAGAGCACACTGCGATCCCGCATTGCACGGCACATATCAAACCGTGCAAAGAAAGGCTTGACTGCCATGACAATTACACTGCGGCGTCCAGCCTCGGCGATGCTGTGTCCGAGCTTCTCAAAACTGCCGGAAAGTGCGCCCAGGATAGCGCTGCGCCCGCAGGCGTCCCTGATTCCTTCGTAAATCATGGTACGTTAGCCCGTAATGGCTTTCGCCAGGTTTTCCGGAACCGTGGGATCGTCATACACCAGATCACTGACGGCGCAACTAATTTTGGCAAATCCCGCACGAATTGCGAGTGTATGTCCCACAGAATACTCTACGCTCGACAGCTTAATCCCATAGGCGCTGGCCTCGCCGCTAACCCTGGTCGTCACAGTCACGGCCTTATAATCGTCCATGGGTGACACCGTTTGGATGCCCTGGTCGTTTGCCGACCAAAAGACAGAATCTTCCACCTGAAAATCTACAATCACACCCAAATAAACGTTACGATCCGCATCAATTACCGGTGCGCCGATATAGAGTTGCTCTGCAACGTAGTCCGGCACATCCGGTGCATAGAAAGAGAGCGTAACATCTTCATAAGCTACCGTGCTGCCCGAGGGCATAAGCTTATAGGCGACAAACGCCAGCACGGCGATTACAACCAGAATGATCGCAGCGTCAAGCAGTGTAAAACGTCTTTTGGCCTGTTTTTTTTCATCCATGATTTTCATCCTCCTAGAGTTCAGTATAGGCTTCCATCGTTTTTTCAAACATAATTTCTTCCGAAAATTCTTTCCGTACGCGCAGGGCAGCCTGTTTTCCCATCCGGGAACGAAGGCCATCATCTGTCGCAAGCCTGTAAATGGCCTCTGCCATGGACTGCGCGTCGCCAAACGGTACCAGAAAGCCACAGTCGCTGTCCGGCGTAATGATCTCCGGGTTTCCGCCGACAGCCGTAATCACCGCCGGTTTTTCCAGAGACATGGCCTCAGTGATGGCAAAACTCAGCGCCTCGCTGCGCGAGGTATTGATATAAATATCCGATGCGCACAAAATCGCATCCGTATCTCGCCGGAATCCCGCCTGGATCAGGAAATCCGTAAGGCTCTCTTTGCGGAGCGTTTCGCTTACTTTGTCAAACTCACTCCCCGTACCCGCAATCAGAAACCGCAAACCCGGCAAGCGTTCTTTTAAAATGCGCGCCACATCAAGCAACATGTCTATGCCCTTAACCGGTTCATACCGCGTCAGCGTTGTAACAACCACGGCCTCCCGTGAAATCGCAAATTCACGCCTCACGCTTTCCCGCAGCGCGGCGGCGTCTTCTACCCGATCCGGCGCAACGCCGTTATGCACGACACGAAGCCTGGCCGGACAGACGCCGTTGGCCGTCAATTGGGCCACCTGCGCTTCACAGACGCACAGGACCGCATGATTGTGCGGTGAAAAAAGGCGGTTAACGGCACGCCATACGGCGTTGCAGGCAAACACAAGATGTACCGTCGTGACAACCCGAACAGCCGGCAAATGCCGGACCGCGAGAAGCGCAATACAGTTTTCGCGTGGATAGTGGGCATGAATTACATCGACACCACGGCTCCGGCAGAGTCCTGCCAATATTTTTGCCGCACGTAAATCCAGAATATTGCGCAATTCCACACGGATCGTCTCCGCTCCGGCCGTTTCAGCGTCGCGGACGAGGGGACCATCTACATGATAGACCAAAAGGCAGCTGTGCCCGGATTCTATTTGCCTCCGTATCAGCGTCAGGACATATTTTTCCGTGCCGCCGCTGCCTGCATAATTGATCAGGTGCAGGATCTTCATCCGCGTCGCCTCCATTTCGAGTGATAAGTATACCATATTATTCCCCCGGTTTAAAGGCCGAGATGTAAAATTAATCTGAAAACAGCCTGGCAATGCCACTGTTTCAGTATCATCCCATACTCTTTCAAGAAAACAGACAAATTTCGTACGATTTCCAGCTATCGTAATTCTCCCGACAACGAACTTAAAAACTCAGATTTTGATAAATTTGTCATACATCATAAAATCCGGCAATCACAAATTTTCATTTTTGGTTAAAAAGTTGTTGACAAGTCGTATAAAACAGCTTATAATATAATACAAGATACGACGCTGAGTGCCTTAGGGCAACGGGAGAACCATTATTGGGGTGTATCCGTCTTCGGGCGGTAGGGTACCTTCTAGCCCAAACCCGGCAGCTAATCTCGTAAGCGTAGGAAGGAAACAGTGAGCGGCTAGATGAAGCGTTTGCTGTTGCTTTCAGCGTCCGTCTTACTGCGGGCGTTTTTGTTTTGTCCGCAGTTCCCTCTTTTTGTTTGCACTTCATCTTTTCATGATTCTCCCCTTTCTCTTGGTGTCGTCAATTCGATACCGCAAGAAACCGCCGTACCCTGCGTGGAACGGCGGTATTTTTTTATTTTTACCGGGCGGTAGCAAAGAACCGTTGATATTTCCCCTGATCTCCTGTGGCAAGACAAATATTGTTCAAATAAAAATCAGAAGTTCTGTACAGCCTATCGGCCCGAGAAGTCTCAATGCGAATCAGCCTCCAAGCGCTGTTTTTACAGCTCCAATTCGGCCAGCCAGCTTTGCAGCACATCTTTCGAAACGGAGCCGTTCAGCATTTTCCCTGGGAGCACTTTGCCGTTGCAGCTAGTCTTTAAAATATCCACTGTTTTTCCCATACCGCTGCCCCCGGACGTCGCAAAAGGAATAACCGTTTTTCCATGAAAATCATAGCTTTCTAAAAAAGTCTGGACGATGGTCGGCGCAACATACCACCAGATTGGAAAGCCTACAAAAACCACATCATACGCGTCCATATTTGTCACTCGGTTCTGAATCTCCGGGCGCGACGACGGATCCTTCATTTCCAGGCTGCTCCTGCTTTGCTGATCTCTCCAGTTCAAGTCTGCATTCGTATACGGCACTTTCGGCTGAATTTCAAAAAGATCGGCGCTTGCCACATCTGCCAATTTCTTTGCAACTTTTGCCGTCACGCCACTAGCAGAAAAATAAGCCACTAAAATCTTACTCATGTCTATTTCCTCCTACTATATATTTTTTTGAAAACTGCCTGCTGTCTCCACAACAAACATGCCAAAACAAACAGTTTTTTCTTCGCCTTTACGCCAGCGCATGTCCGGCAGATCCTATCTTTGCTTTTCCCACCCTGCAAGCGGCAGCCGCTGCATCGCGCCAAACAGACGCTCGGCAAGACCCGGTGCCTCGCGGTCAAGCGCATATAGCAACTCTTTCACATATTGGCGTTTGGTATTACCATTTGCAGGGCACGAATTTTCCACAATTGGAAGCGCCATAGAACGGGCACAGGCGCGAACAAGCTTTTCCGGCGCATAAAGCAACGGACGTATGACGGTGACATCCTTTCGGTCCAGATATGTCACCGGCATAAAGCACGAAATACGGCCCTCATAGATTTCCGACATCATCAATGTTTCCACAGCATCGTCGCGGTTATGTCCCAGTGCAATCACACGGCACCCATGCGCCAACGCCGCATCATGCAGCGCACCGCGACGCATTTTCGCACAGAGGGAGCACGGATTTGACTCCTTGCGAATGTCAAAGATAATTTCCTTTAAATGCGTTTTTACAATCGAATGCGGCACGTCAATAGATTCACACAATTTGGAAACAGGTAAAAAATCCATGCCATCTATGCCAGGATCGATTGTTATGGCTTCCACGTCATATGGCACGGGATAAAAACGCCGCATTGCAGCAAGTGCAGTCAGCAGCACAAGCGAATCTTTTCCACCGCTGACGCCAACTGCAATCCGGTCGCCCGGCTTTATCATTTCATAATCCTCACAGCAGCGTCTGACGGGCGAAAGTATTTTTTGAAGCATGCGGTACTTCCTCCTGTCTCTCCTTATAATTGCAGGCACGCCCTTTCTTTTTTATCTTACAGGAAAATGCTCGCTTTTTCAATAGAAACATCGGTTTTTTACAAATCCAAGATAAAAAGTATACGGTTTTGCTTGAATAAACCGCCATACTCTGCTATACTGAATGTATTGTTGCCAGATGGCGATTTTTTCTGTTATCGGCGCGTAATTCATGAAAAAGAGGGGTTTTCTATGCTGTTCTGGAAGGTGCGGACAGAGCCATTTGCCGAAGCAAAAAACGCTCGGAAAAGTATTCCGATCTTTTTGACCATGCTGCTTGCGGCCCTGCTCTTCTATGGGTTTTCAGAAGGGACCTATTTTCTGTATACACAGCTTTTCAACTTTATACAAAATCAGATCGCCCTTTATAAAATTGATGCGGAATTGTCCATTTTTTATGATTTCGGATTCATTATTCGTTCTTCGGCAATGATAATTCTCGTTCTTTTTGCCTCTTTATACGTACGCTTTCTGGAAGGCCGCCGGCTTTCTACCATGGGATTCCATAAAGAGGGGCTCTGGAGCAATCTGCTGAAAGGCGCGGTTATAGGGGTCGTGTTGTTTGGCGCCATGCTTGGGATGTTAACTTTTTCAGGAGATTATCTCTTTGAAGGAGAACTGCGTGATGACATTCTGTCCCGTCTTGCCGGTATTCTGTCGATAGTCATTTCCGGATTTTCTTTTGAGTATTTTTTCCGTGGTTTCGTTCTTTCAAGTCTTGGTGCGCGCAGCCGTACGCTGACTGCCGTGCTGTTGACGGCAGTGCTCTCTACTGTCGCGCAGAGTTACTACTGGGGCTATAGCGTAATCTCGGTCTTTAATAACTTTCTGTTCAATATCCTGCTCGGTCTTCTCGTCGTACGAACCGGTAGCGCCTACACGGCCTGCGCCGCAAGGACACTGTTTCTTTTTGTCTGTCAGTTTGTATTTGGTACGCCTTATTCCGGCGTTGCGTATGCACACGCCTTTGTTCCAACGACTGTCAATTATACAAGTCTGTGGGCAGGCACCTCCAATGGGATTGATAATGGTTATACTTTCACTGTTATCATGGCGATATTTGTTTTAGCGGCAGTATTTTTCCCGAAAAAGCCGCCTGAAGAAGAGCTGGAGAGCGGTCCTTTCTTCAAACACGTTCCCGTTGAAAAAAAATCCACGGTAGAAAATGCAGAATCGTCGGAGACAGGCAGTGGCGCGGAGGATACGTTCCATAAAAAAGAAGTTACCGCTGCACCAGTTCAGGAAAATTCTTCAGAGCACGCAGAGAGTTCCGCGCAGACGGAAAACACAACTGTTTCTGAGGAAGACGACGAAGAGTGGGAAGAAGAAGAGGTCCGCATACATGTCGATCCCGATTATAAAAATCCGGAGGATTATCTAAAATAGGGGGTTTTTATGAAATACTATCTCCTGACCGCTGATTACTATCATCCAAATGACGTTCTTCTGCCTGGTCTGGAAGCCGCACTTGGAACAGACGACTATGTGTACACAAATCGTCCTGAAGAGATTCCCTGGGAAAGGCTTACTGAGGAGGCATCCCTTCTGCTCATTGCTAAAATGGACGATTATTCAAGTCAGCTCGGACATCCGAAGTATGAAGAACTTTTCGCGCCGGCCGCCGATTGGATGACGCCGGAACGTGCTGCCTGCCTGAAACAATATGTGCATGGCGGCGGTGCTCTCCTTGCGCTTCACTCTGGTATTTTGTGGCACGAGGATTCCGAAATTGCACAATTGACGGGCGGTTATTTTCTCCGGCATCCGCCGCAATGTGATGTCACGGTCGTTCCTTTCGCGAAACATCCCATTACCGAGGGTGTAGAACGCTTTACGGAACGAGATGAGTTCTATATGTGCCGCGTCTATGCAGACTCTGTAACACCCCTGTGCGCCTCTTATTCCGCTGAACCGGTTGGTGAGCCAACTGCGCTCTCTGTCTGGTGTCGCGAGTATGGCGACGGACGTGTCGTAGCCCTTGCGCCCGGCCATACGCTGGAGACTATTCTGAATCCCAATATGACACGCCTAATTCAAAACAGCATTTGCTGGGCCACGCATCAACTCTGACACCCATACATCTATGAGAGTACGGATAGAACCCCTGTCGATTCAGCAGCGGCAGGGGTTACGCAATGCCGTCAATATTTTTTTCAAATAAAAAGACAATTTTGGCATAAATATATGAAAAAATATGAGGTATCTTTGTTTTCTGTGCAATTTTATGCAAATTGTTTAAATTGCAGAAAAGTTTCTTGCTTACTGACGAATTTTTTCTCAATTTACCATAGGCAAGCTATCGCACTTTTTGTATAATATACTTTGAATATGTTAATATAGGGCAGTGAGGGATTCTCTCTCATCCCAAAAGGAGGAATATGATAAATGAAGGTCAATTTTACTGAGACCGTGTTAAGAGATGCGAACCAGTCTCTTATCGCGACCCGTATGCCTATCGAGAAGTTCCGCGATATTCTGCCGACTCTCGATAAGGCCGGTTACTATTCCCTGGAGTGTTGGGGCGGCGCCACTTTTGATTCCTGCCTGCGTTATCTGAACGAAGATCCGTGGGAGCGTCTGCGCACCATTCGCGCTGCCTGCCCGAATACAAAGCTCCAAATGCTGCTTCGTGGTCAGAACCTCCTCGGCTATAAGCATTATCCCGATGACGTCGTTCGCAAGTTTGTCGAGCTCTCCGTTAAAAACGGCATCGACATTATCCGAATTTTTGATGCACTGAACGATCTGCGCAATATTCGCGTTGCCGTCGATCAAACCATAAAATCCGGTGCAATTGCGTCCGGCGCAATTTCTTACACCTCCAGCCCCGTACACACGCTTGAAAATTATGTAAAGCTCTGTAAGGAAATGAAGGAAATGGGCTGCCAGACCATCTGTATTAAGGACATGGCCGGCGTTATCACCCCAAAGGAAACGTACGATCTTGTCAGTGCGATTAAAAATGCACTGCCGGAGATTCCGCTGATTCTTCATACCCATTGCACAACCGGTATGGC
>URVL01000087.1 GCA_900551265.1 uncultured Eubacteriales bacterium
GGCCCTATCGATCATCTTCCTGCTGCAGTCCAGCCCTAAAACGCTTTGGGCTCCCATTTGGACGGCATATTTGCAATGCCACCCATATCCGCAACCCAGGTCCAATACGTCTTTCCCTGTCATATCAGGGAATAATGGCCGAAGCTGACCCCATTCGCCTGCGGCCTTTAATCCTTCCTGACTTCGTAACATACCGGCATAAGCGTTGAAAAATGCGTCGTTATCATAAATGTTATTCAAAATAACACTTCCTTTCCGATACTGATTATATCATTCACCGGCATAAAAGAAAAGACCGGTAGAAGCTACAGCTATTCCTGACCCGGCACAGACGGGGAGTGCCTGACTGAAGTAGACGCATTACTTTGTAACCGCTTTTTCTCTTTTTTGTCGGAAGTGCAAAAGCTTATTTTCTTTTTCCGGCACAGCGCCGGAACGGAAGAGCGCCTGCTTTGCACAGACGGGACCAATGAGTTCGTATAGAACACTGGAGGCAAGAATAACCGTAACAAGTACGCTGCCGATAGCCGGGGGAAGCATACGCTCTCCTAAATAAGCCAGGCCGATTGAAACGCCTGCCTGGGGAACCAGCGCCATACCAAGATAACGGCGTGTATTTTGTCCCGTATGCGCCATCAAACAACCGAGATAGGCACCGACATATTTACCGGCAATTCGAATAACAAAGTAGCCTATCCCGGCCAGGCCGAAAGCGGAAAGCGCGCTGATATCCAGTTTCATTCCGGAGGCAATAAAGAAAATAGACATAATTGGCGGTGCAAAGCCGTTTAGTTGGCGATACAACTCCCGATCCTCTGTTATATTGATATAAACTGCACCGAATACCATGCAGGAGAGCAGGGGGGAAATGTCAAATGCAGCGCACAGACCGGAAAGGCCCAGCAGCATTGCGATGACGAGAACTAGGCGGTTATCGCTGCTTCTGCCGGGATGTAGGAGTTTTGCCAATAAAAGTGCCAGTACTGCGCCGAGCACGATTGCTGCCAGGTTATAAATCAGCGGCAAAAAAACAGTTGTTGCTGTGAAAACACCAGAGTCCGCAGTATTTACGACCGCCGCTGCAATACTGAAGACAAGCAGGCAGACAACGTCGTCCAGTGCTACAATTTGCAAAAGCGTATCAACAAATTCACCATGTGCATGATACTGATTGATTGTCATAACTGTGCTGGCAGGTGCGGTTGCCGTTGCGATGGCGCCAAGAAGGAGTGCAAGCTTCCAGTCAGAATCAAAAAGTAAAAGCATTGCGGCCGCGACAAGCATGCCCGCCAGCAGCGCCTCCATGATCGTAATGACCAGGACGCGCGCGCCTGTTGTCCGGAGCGCGTCTCTTTTAAAAAATTTTCCTACGCCAAATGCAATAAAGGCAAGCGCAATATCTGCGACGAAGTCCATGTTGTCTGCAAGTGCCTCCGGTATTATATGAAGAAAATGCGGACCGATGAAAATTCCCGCGAGGATATAGCCGCTGACATTTGGAAGATGTAACATTTTCGTCAGGCGCGTGACCAGGAAGCCGGCGCATAGAATGACGGCAAGCGCGAGTAGCACGGAGACTTCATGCTCTAAATTGGAAAACATATCAAACACAGATCTCTCTCCTTTTTTGTATATATGGCTTGCGATTTCTGTTTCCCTATGATATGCTATAAATAATATAAAGTAAAATGATATATATTTGAGTTATCATTAATATAATTTATCTATGGAGGCGCGTTATGCTTGACGGAAAACTGGATACCCTGCTGACAGTATACGAATTGGGAAGTTTTACACGCGCTGCAGAACGTTTGTCTTTGACGCAGCCTGCCGTGAGCCACCAGATTGGCCAGATTGAGGAAGAGCTTGGCATAAAAATTTTTCATCGCCGCAGAGGTGACCTGAAACTTACTACGGAGGGTGAAATTGCAATTAAATATGCACGGCGCATCAAGGCTCTTTACCAGCGCATGCAGCAAAAAATTGAAGACGAAAAAGAACAGTTGACGAAATTGACAGTTGGCATTACCCATACGGCTGAAAGTAATCTGATTGCTGAAACGCTTGCAAAATATTGCAATGTAAATACCGGAGTTTGTATAACGATTGTTACGGAGCCTATTCAAATCCTTTATGACATGTTGATTAATTTCGAGCTTGACCTGGCGATTGTGGAAGGTCGTGTCAACGACGCTTCGGTCAATTCATTGTTGCTAGATACGGATTATCTGGTTTGCGTTGTTTCACCGGGACATCCGCTTGCACAGAAAAACATAGTGACCATTCACGACATCAAGCGTGAAAAGATGATTTTGCGCCTGCCGAGTTCCGGCACACGCAATTTGTTTCTTGCGCATCTGGAAAGTATGAATCTGTCTATCCGCGATTTTGATGTGGTGCTTGAAGTGGATAATATAGCGACGATCAAGGACTTAATTCGCCGTGACTTCGGCATTTCCATTTTGGCGCGCAGTGCATGTCTTGACGAGCTGCGCAAGGGAAAACTGATCGCGCTTCCAATTGAAAATTTCAGTATGATCCGCGAGACAAACGTTTTGTATCATAAAGATTTTAACCACCCGGATATACTGGATGGAATCGCCAAACTATATCAGGAGACGGTACAATTCCACAAATGAGACTATGGCGTGATGACCGGCAAATCCCGCTGAAAAAATAAAACCGGAAGGGGAGAAATTTCCCTTCCGGTTTTTGCAAGTTAAATTAGATTTACCGCGTCTCATTGTTTGTATCAGAAATGGCGTCTGAGGAAGCGGGAGACTCCGTTGCCGGATTTTCCTGTATCTTCGGCGTTGTCCCGGCGGCAGCATTTTCTTCATCCGGATTTGCTCCCGAGGGGAGGGCGCTTGTGTCTCCCGAACCGGTGCGCTGCATAGACCAGAGAAGTAAGACAAAACAAAGCGCCTGGACGACATTTGCCAGGATAGAAAGAACAGAAGAAATTTGAGCGGCCCTGAAAAACAGCGTAAACCACAGCTCCGGTATGCTGGAGTCCAGCATTGTAGCAGAGTAGACCGAGAGCGCGGCGCAAAGCTGATTGATACCGGCGAGGATTGCGCACAACCAGCCGACTACACGTACGTCACCTGACTGTCCGGAATGTGCCAGCAGCGCATAGCCGACAATGGTGCAGCAGGCGCCGACAATCAGTATCGCTACGAGGAACGTTTGCGTATTGGCGTAAGTAAGAGCGGTAATAGCCTGCGCTGCTGTGAGTATCAACAGCGCTGCACGCAGACGTCCACGCGCAAGTATGGCGCTACAGAGCAGGCAAAGTCCGATGCAGACGGTAAAGAGCACAAACTCCACTGCGCTGCTGCCTTGAACAAATGCCACGGCGCCCAGCTCGGTAAACCGTTCAATCAGCTCGACAAGAGCGCGCTTAACGACAACGTATGCACCGTCTATCGCGTAAAGAACCGCCAATATGATCAAGCATGGCCGCAAAAAACGATTGGATTTCATCCTATGCTCCTTCCAAAAAAACAACGTTCCGCCAGTCAGACGGAACGCTTTCGGTTTAGTCCAGATACGGCGCTATAGCGTCCGCAACCAGCTTTGCAGCAATATCCGCACCCTCCGCATTCAAATGAATTTTGTCGGGCGCGATGAGATCCGCAATGCGGTCGTGCAAGGGCGTATACAGATCGTTGACAACGATTCCTTCGCGCTCCGCTACACGGCGGAAAGCCTCATTGAAACGCTCTACCTCGGAAAGCGGGCCTGCGAGCCAGGGCGTTGTCAGCGCCGCAATAATTTTAACATCCGGAGAGATCAATTGCCGCAATACCTTGACAATACGTCCCATATCGCGCTCGTATTCATCAATCGGCGTGTAAGAGGTACCTTCCTGATAATTATCGCCAATGTCCCAGAAGCCGTTGTTCCAGTGGACAATATCGGGATCAGGCATTTGCGGCAACCAGAAACGCAGAGAGTTCAGGGTATAGTCGGACCAGCGTCCGTTTTCCGCAGGGCCAAAGACATTCGCACGGCCTTTTAAAAGAGCTTTCACCTTTGGCTGATACAGCATACGAATGGAGTCGCCAAGCAGCAGAACATTTTTCATGAATACACCACCTTATTTCAGCAATACTTCGCGCGCAGCGGCAACCAGCAGATTACCAACTGCGTCTATTTCATCGTTAATATTACATCCGGCGGCCGCGCAATGTCCGCCGCCGCCAAATTTTTCACAGATTTCCGCAGCGTTGATGCGGGAAGAAGTACGAACTGAAACTTTACAGCCATCATCCTGTTCCGTGACGGTAATGCCGATTTCAACACCTTCGACATTGCGGGGGATGGCCGCGATTCCATCCAAATCATCGATAGAGATTTGCATGGACTGGATCATATCGCGGCTGATTTTTACTAACGCGATACGACCCGACTCAAAGAATTGCATATTCGCCTGCACAGCCCCTTCCAGCTTGATGCGGCTTGGCGTTTTAATAATGAAAAGCTCCAGATTCAATCCGGCGATATCGGCGCCTGCTGCAGCACAACGGGCAGCCGCTGTAAAAGTCTCTTCCGTGACATTGGAAAATTTAAAACAACCGGTATCTGTTGCAATGGCCGTATAAATCGCATTGGCCATTTCCTTGTCAAGGGTAAGATCTAAAAGATCAATGAGGCGTAGAATCATTTGTCCCGTTGCTGCGGCATGTGGATCGCACCAGAGCGCCCGCGAAAACGCACGGGAGCTATTGTGGTGGTCAATAGAAAGATCCACACGAGCGCCGTAAATTTTGGCGTCTGCCGGAAAGAGCGAGAGATCTGCAACGTCCACAGAGAGCACTGTTTCAGGTACAAATGCCACATCTGCTTCGAGACCGTCAACCAGCCTCCTGTATTTCGGCGTCACTTCCGGATTCTGAAAAAGAAATGCAGTTTTACCGAGCGCACGCAGCGCCAGACAAAGAGCTGCGGCACTGCCGAGCGTATCTCCGTCAGGACGGCGATGGGTAATAATCAAAAACTGATCGTGCTCTTTCAAAAATGCAGCGGCTTCCTCAGCCGTAACATGTACCGTAACAGGAGGAGGGGGAGGCGCTTGTTCAATGTCATGAAGAACGGAAAGGATGGAAGCCCCATGCCGTATCGAATCGTCGAGATGGAATACCGGCTCCGGCGCAGCGCGCAGGCCCACCTTTTGCGCCACTTCCCGGCGCAGGTAGCCGGCGGCGGACTTCAGTCCACGCATGGCGTCCTGCGCGGCACGTTCGTCGCCCAAGACGCTGATAAACACCTTTGCGTAACGTAAATCATTTGTAACCTCACAACGGGTAATGCTGACAAAACCCTGCACGCGCGGATCCTTTAGGGTGCGCATGCAGGCTGCAAGCGCCTGCATGTATTCGCTGCTGATACGGTTGATACGGGTGTTAGCCATTATCTTGCAACTTCCTCCATCACATAGGACTCGATGATGTCCCCAACCTTAATGTCATTATATTTTTCAATTGAGCAGCCGCATTCATAACCGGCAGAAACTTCGCGTGCATCGTCTTTAAAACGTTTTAAGGATGCAAGTTCGCCCTCGTGGATGACAACGCCGTCACGTACAAGCCGCACTTTGCAGGAACGCACAATCTTTCCGTTTTGGACATAGCACCCGGCAATCGTACCAACACCGGAAACTTTGAATATTTGACGTACTTCGACATGACCGAGTACGTTTTCCCGGAACTTGGGCGCCAACATACCCTTCATGGCCGCTTCCATTTCTTCCAGACAGTCATAGATTACGCGATAAAGCCGTATGTCTACGTTTTGGCGCTTGGCGCTGTCGACAACTTCAGAGGAGGGCCGAACGTTGAAGCCGACAATAATTGCATTGGAGGCCGATGCCAGCATGACATCGGATTCATTGATCGCGCCGACTGCCGAATGAATAACGCGAACGCGCACTTCATCGTTTGACAGCTTTTCCAGTGATGCGGAGACCGCTTCGCTGGTGCCGCGCACATCGGCCTTTACAATAATATTGAGTTCCTTCATTTCGCCTTCCTTAATATAGGAGAAGAGCGAATCAAGAGATACACGCTGAACGGCTCTTGCCTGCGCTTCCTTGTCCTCCGCAATACGCTGTGCGACCAGTTCGCGCGCCATACGCTCGTCAGCGACGGCAAAGAACTCGTCTCCGGCCTCCGGAACATCGCCCAGGCCGACAATTTCTACCGGAACGGACGGGGTCGCATCTTTGATGCGTTCGCCGCGGTCGTTGGTCATGACACGGACATGTCCGACAGACTTGCCGGCGATGATGGTGTCGCCCGCATGGAGCGTGCCGTTTTGCACCAATACCGTGGCAACCGGACCGCGTCCACGATCAAGCCGCGCCTCAATGACGGTGCCGCTTGCAGGACGGTCTGGATTTGCCTTTAGCTCCAACATATCGGCGGTCAGCAATACCATTTCAAGCAGGTTATCGATTCCCTCGCCCTTCAAGGCGCTGATTTTGCAGACAATGGTATCGCCGCCCCACTCCTCCGGCACCAGACCATATTCCGTGAGCTGCTGGAGAACCCGGTCGGGCTGGGCGTTTGCTTTATCAATTTTATTGACGGCGACCACAATGGGAACGTTTGCCGCTTTTGCGTGGTTAATGGCTTCCACGGTCTGCGGCATAATGCCGTCGTCCGCCGCAACGATCAGGATAACGACATCCGTAATCTGTGCGCCGCGAGCCCGCATTTCCGTAAAGGCAGCATGGCCGGGCGTGTCGATAAACGTAATATCACGATCGCCGACTTTGACGCGATAAGCGCCGATATGCTGCGTAATACCGCCGGCCTCGCCTGCCGCAACATTGGTTTTACGGATCGCGTCAAGCAGGCTGGTCTTGCCGTGATCAACATGCCCCATCACGACCACGACCGGGCTGCGCGGAACCAGCTGTTCCTCAGTATCTTCCGTACGGTCAATGAGGCGGTCTTCGATTGTAACAATGACTTCCCGCTCCACTTCGGCGCCGAATTCCATTGCGACAAGCGAAGCCGTGTCAAAATCAATAAACTGTGAAACGCTTGCCATTACCCCCAGCTTCATGAGCTGCTTTATCACTTCGGAGGCCGTTTTTTTCAAACGAGAGGCAAGCTCGCCGACTGCAATTTCATCCGGGATCAAAACTTTCAGGGGTTTTGCCTTTGCCACTTCCTGCTGGAGACGGCGGAGCTTTTCCTGTTCTTCATTACGGCGCTTTGAACCAAAAGAGCGGCGATCGGTATTCTTTTTCGTCAACTTCTGTTTGGAAGTCTGCGACATATTCTGTGCGCGATCCGGCACCAGAGAGTCAATACGCTCGTCATAACGATCCAGATTGACGCTGGTACCGCGGGTGTCAACATAACGCTGCTTTTGAGCACTCTTTGGCGCCTCTGAAACAACTGCGACCGCAGGTGCGTCGTCATCATGGATGGGCCCATGCGGCAGAACAGTCTGCGCGGGTTCCCGGCGCTGCTGTTTTTTCTGGTCGCGTTTCGGCTGGCGCTGCTGCATGGGTGCAGCGTTTTCAAAACGGCTCTGACGGCTGCCGCCTTGACGCTGCGACTGTTTTGGCGTAGGGGGCGTCTGTTGCTGATCCTGCTGAGGCTTAACGGCAGCAGGCTGCTGTGGCTCGCGCGTCTTTTCCACCGTTTTCTGCACAGGCGCGGACTTCGCTGGCTTTTCCGCAGACGGGGCCGCTTCGGTTTTTTGCTCTGCCGCGGAATTTACGGACGCTTTTTGGTTCTCTGTTTTTTTTGCGGCGGGCTTTTCCTCTTCGCGCTTAAGCTGCGCCATCAAAACCGCGTTAATATCTGCGGTCTGATTTTCCTGCGTCAAATAATCAAACAGGTAGTTCAACTCGTCGTCCGTTAGAATTTGCATGTGATTTTTCGGTATGGTCCCGTATTTTGCCAAAATGTCCATTATGACCTTGGAGGGTACACCGAAATCCTTTGCAAGCTCATGTATTCTGTATTTTGATATTGTACTCAAGTTAAGGGGCACCTCCGTAAATTAAATGTTTGTTTCCTTTGGCTTTATATTGTAACTTCCATCCGGATCATTACCGGGTGAAAGGGACCTCACTTTAAAAAATGCTTCGGCAAAGCCTGCATTACAGAGAGCGGCCGCAGCACAGCTTTGGTATCCGATGGCGGCGCCAAGTTCTTCTCTGGAATAGGGTAACCTTTCAATTGGCACTTCGCCGTGCCGGTTTTGAAACCGTCTTGCCGTATTCTCTGCTGCATCGGCGGCCAATATGATAAGACAGGCGCGGCCGGAACGAAGCGCATCCAAAACAGCGTCGTTACCTACAGAAAGCATTCCCGCTTTTTTCGCAAGTCCCAGCAGGGACAACTCTTTATTCAACCGCATGATCCTCCATCTGCTCCGCCAATGCGTCGTAAATCTCATCCGGAATCACACATGCAAATGCGCGCTCGAGCGCATGTGATTTGCGCACACGGGCCAGACAGTCGGCGGACGGGCAGAGATAGGCGCCACGCCCAGGACTTTTGCCGCGAAAATCAAGTGAAATTGTACCCTCCGGTGACCGGACGACACGAATCAACTCACGTTTTGGTTTGTGTTCGCGGCAGCCGAGACACTGACGCATGGGAATCTTTTTTTGCTTCATAAAACGCTCCGCAAAATTTATTCAAATTCAACCTGGCTTAAGGGTTTAATATCGATTTTATATCCCGTCAGTTTGACGGCAAGGCGGGCGTTCTGCCCTTCACGGCCT
>URVL01000088.1 GCA_900551265.1 uncultured Eubacteriales bacterium
TGAACCGATTGTGTACCCGCATCGTTGAGGTAAGGGATGGATGTCTTTATTTTTACACGGGTAATTTCGCCGCTTACCACGAACAGCGAGAACAAGCGTTCAAACGACAGGAATTTGAGTACCAGCAGTACCGTTCCGAAAAATCTCGACTGGAAAAAGCGGCCCGCCAGTGGAGCCAGGCCAGCAAAAGCGTCCGAAAAGCACCCAGCCGTATGGGAAATTCTGAAGCCCGCCTTCATAAACGAGAAGCAGGAGAAAAAATGGAGAAACTGGACAACGCACGGAAAGCGATTTTATCTCGCCTGGAACAACTGGAGGTGAAAGAGAAACCACGGGAAATGGCACAGGTGCGGATAGATTTTTCTCTCACAGATCCGCCTGCCAACCGGGAAATCGTCATGGGCGACCATATTACGTTCAGCTATGGGAAGAAACTGATTTTTGAAAATGCCTCGTTTTCTCTACCAAAAGGGAGTAAAACTGCCTTGGTTGGACCAAACGGAGTAGGAAAAACCACCCTCATGGAGCTGATTTGGTCTGGCGCAACAGGGATCCGCTTGGTTCCCAAAGCAAAGATAGGGTATTTCAAGCAAAATCTGGATACCCTGGATTTAAGCAAAACGGTTTTGGAAAATGTTATGGAGACATCGGTTCAGAGCGAGAAAACCATGCGTGGGATACTGGCAAGGCTTTTAATCCGACGGGAGGATGTATTCAAAAAAGTGAGTGTCTTAAGCGGAGGCGAACGGGTCAAGCTGGCCTTTGCTAAACTGTTTGGCTCCCCGGCCAATCTGCTTTTATTGGATGAACCCACGAACTTTCTGGATATGCCCGCCATCGAGGCTTTGCAACAAATGGTAGAAGACTATGAGGGGACCGTTCTGTTTGTGTCCCATGATCGGACTTTTTCGGATGGTTGTGCCACCAGGATTCTGCGAATTGAGGGCAGAAAACTTATTTCTTTCGATGGAAACCTTACCGAGTGGGAGGAAAAGCAGATGGAGTCCAAATCAGAAAAGAAAATGGATAAACTTCTTCTGGAACTGCGGTTGGCAGATGTGATTTCACGCCTATCCACTCCTAACTGCCATAATAAAGAGGAACTGGAAAAGGAATTTGAACGGCTTATTGCTCAAAAGAACGCACTATAAAAAGCCAGGGGGGAATATAGACATATTGTGGTGTGTTTGTCAAACGAAAATGTGAGCAAAAGGGCCCCAAAAAAGTGAGCACCTTCAGCACCAGATTTCATGTCGTGAGCAATGCTTTTCCCAAGTACCAAATGCTCACCTTTTGAGTACCCGGAAAGATGAGGGCCTTTTGCAAGAGTGGGTACCCTGGGGGGCCTAATGCTCACATCAGTCCCCTGGGGGGGCCAAACGCTCACATCGGTGTCCAAAGCCTTTTTGCACTAATTTTGAGTACCCTAAGTGTATGCTCTCTGGCGGTTTAGGGACTGGGTAAGCCGGTAGCTCTCCCCAGAGAAAATCACAATATGGCTGTGGTGAATAAGCCGGTCAACAAGTGCCGCAGTCAGGCGGTTGTCGCCAAAGACGGTGTTCCACTGAGAGAACTCCAGGTTTGAGGTAATAATCAGGCTCTTGCGCTCGTAGCAATCGGAAATCACTTGGAACAGCAGTTCAGCGGCATCCTTGTGCAGAGGGACGAAACCAATCTCGTCAATCACAACAAGCTCTACCTTTTTCAGCGTACCCAGGTAGTTGTTCAAGGTCCCCTTGGTGTTCTTCTCCAGCAGGATGTTTGCCAACTCCGCCGCAGTAAAGAAGCGGACACGCCGCCCCTCCTGGCAGGCTTTCAAAGCAATAGCCGTAGCCAGATGGGTCTTTCCCGTCCCAACGCTCCCCATAAAAATCAGGTTCTCTTTTGGGGCAAGGAACTGGAGGTCGGTCATGTATTCCTGTGGCAAGCCGCCAGGAAGTTCAATGGCGGAGTTCCACACAAAATCATCCAGTGTCTTCATCACCCGGAAACCAGCCGTCTTTACCATGCGGTTAATCCGGTTGGTTTCTCGTTCCTGCAATTCCAGTGTCAAGAGATCGGTCACATACTGCTCGGTATTTTCGTAGGGGACGCTCCGCCAGCCTTTCGCCATGCCGCCCAGCTTCACTTGCCGCATGAGCTGTTCAATCTGTTCAGCCATGAGCCTCACCTCCCATCAGGCCATCATAGGCTGAGAGGTTTGGATTGTAGTTCAGCAATGGGGCTCCGGAGAGTTTAAGCGGATCTGGGCGGTACTCCTTCTTGGCAATCATGTAATAACACTGCCGCAGGCTGTCCACATCGGCCCGGCCATTGGCGGCTGCCATTTCCAGAGCATCATCACAGAACTCAGAGTTTCCGTCAGCAACGATTTCGCTGAGAAGTTGCAGGGCGCTCTTCCGCTCTTTTCCCTTGGTGGAAGCAAGATAATCCTGCCACCGTTGCGGCATTTGGTGGAAGAAACGGGTATGCTCAATCGCTCCTGGCTTTTTGCAGAGGGTGGACACATACTGCGTCCAGTCGTAGACCTCATCATTGGTCTTGTAGCTTCTGGGAAAGCGTCCAACCGGTCTGTGGTCGTGGTAAAACTCTACATGGTCATAGAAGATTTTGGCCTGTACTTTTTCGCCGGCCAGCATGGGAGATAGCCCGTATTTATTCGTCTCAATCGTTGCAAAGCCTGTTTTACTCACGGTAAGCGTCGTGTAGCGGAACACAGAGAAGGGATACTGCGGCAGCTCTAAAAGTGCCGCCTTGTCCTCTTCCCAAAGTTCCCGGATGGGAACCTTGTGCTTGTAGTGGAGCCGGTCAGCGTCCTTTTCGCACCACTCCAAGAGCTGTTCATTAAATTCCTCAAACGAGGTAATGACTGGGACCGGGACAAACGCATTGCGGCGGCTGTAACCAACCTTGTTCTCTACATTGCCTTTTTCGTTGCCGGAAGCCGGATTGCAAAAATCAGCCTGGAAACGGTAGTGGAGCATAAAGCGGGTAAAGCCCTCCGTAAGGACACGCTCACCATCTTTTAGTACCTGAGCAACCGCCGTGGTCATGTTGTCAAACCGCAGCCTGGGAGGGACGCCGCCAATGTGCTCAAAAATCCGCTTCATGCCTTCCAGCAGGCACTCCTGGTTTTGAGACGGGAACGCTTGCGTTACTCCGTTGTTAGAGCCGGGGAATGAGATCGTCAGCGCATAGAACGGAAAGCGTTCTCCGGTAGCGGCCCATTCGCCTTCCGCAAGGCCAAAGTCCACCTGTCCCCAGCCTTTGGGGTGCTCCAGAGGGAGATACCCGGCACTCAGAGTTTTCATGACATATTTTTTCTTGCGGACATACTTCTTCACGGTGGAATAGCAGCCAGTAAACCCATGCTCATCACACAGGCGGTGGTAAATCCGCATTACTGTATGGCGCTGTTTCCTGGGGGCCTTTCGGTCCTCCTCCAGCCATTTATCAATGATGGGGATGAAGTCTTGCAGCACCGGATAGCTCTGTGGCTCAATATCCGGCAGATTGTCCTCGCTCCAGTTTTCCTGGTAGGCGTACTTGCGGACAGTCTCAAAGCTGTGGCCGGTTATGCGGCATATTTCCCGCAAACTTGCCTCTTCACTTTCGTAGAGGTCTTTGATATACTTGATTTGAGCCATTCGTAACACCTTTCTGCTACCCCCTTATGGGTTATCCCACCTAAAGGGTAGCGTTTATTTCGGGTGCTGACAATGGCTCATTTTTATTTGCCATTGGGGTGCTCACTTTTTGGGTAGCCTTTGCTACATTTTCATTTTACCGAAAACACATATTGTGGGTTACTGCATACAAGTACTGCAATGTCAGCAGCTTCAAAACAATTTGTGACTGCATATCTGCGGAATATTGTTCTCAGCATATTCACCCCTTGACAAATCTCTTTCCAAAAGCAGATATTAGAGCGTTATGCCAAAGATCATGGCATTACCAGGTACAAATTCTATGTAGACGACGGAATCAGCGGTACGACTTTTAATCGCCCTGGGTTCCAGGAAATGCTGGCAGATATTGAAGCCGGATATGTCTATATGGTTGTCGTAAAAGATATGCTTGGCGACCTCCAGCCGGAGGCGGTAGGCCCATGCCCGTTCACTGGGGAGCACATCTTCCCGCTGGATATTGCTGTCCACCAGCTCGGTAGCGGCCTCCTCATCCGTCATATTACGAATGATAACCGGCATATCCTCCAGCCCTGCCAGCTCACTGGCACGGTAGCGGCGGTGTCCGGCTATGATCTCATACCCGCCCTCCGGGTCAGGCCGGACAAGTCCCGGCTGCCGTACTCCCCGCGCTTTGACGGTGGCCGCGATCTGCTGCATGGTGGGATCATCGTCCCGCACCTGAAAGGGCTGGCCGCGCGGCATGACTTCCCGCAGGCTCGGATAGCCCTTGAATGGGTGCAGCTCAGATAGAGGGACGCGGACGACGACCTCCTCTGGACGGGCTTCAAATTCCTGTGGAGCGTTTTCAGGCTGTTTGCTGATAGAGTCACCTCCAAACTGTGGGTAAAGAAAAAGGCGAACACCTATCTCGATGTTCGCCTTGCCTGATTAACATGTATTTCTCTATGCCAAATTTGCTCAGCCTGTGACAAAGCTGCATGCAAAAATCTGCGGCTGCGGCGGCTGTCGTGGGCCGCGATACAGGGGGAAAATATAGCCCGGATTTAGCCCATAATTTAACCCATCTACTCACCCATTCCGCAATTTAACCCCTATTTAACCCATAAAAAACGGATTAGCTTGGGCGAAGCTGCGTCAAAGCGCGTCAAACCATATCAAAAGCAAAAGCCCCGGAAACCTTGAATTTCCGGGGCTTTTGAAACAATTTGATGTTGTTTAGCGCTTGCTGAACTGAGGCGCGCGACGGGCGGCCTTGAGGCCGTACTTTTTACGCTCTTTCATTCTCGGATCACGTGTGAGTAAGCCGGCTTTCTTCAAAGCGGGCTTGTACTCTTCATTGGCCTTTACAAGCGCACGAGCGAGGCCATGACGGATTGCACCAGCCTGACCGGTGAAACCACCGCCTACAACAGTTGCCTCTACATCAAATTTTCCAAGTGTTTCGGTAACGCTAAAAGGCTGACGAACGATGAGCTTCATGGTATCGAGACCAAAATACTCTTCGATATCGCGGCCGTTAATTGTGATGGCGCCGGTGCCGTTCGGATACAGTCTTACACGCGCGACGGATTTCTTTCTGCGGCCGGTGCCGTAATGATAAAGTTTCTTGCTCTGATACATTCTCGTTCCTCCTCCTTAAAGCTTGCCGGTCCACGCGACGGGCTTCTGTGCCTCGTGTATATGGGCTGCGCCAACAAACAACCTCAGGCGCTTCAACTGCTCACGACCGTTGTGATTACGGGGAAGCATGCCGCGAACAGCAAGCTTCATGGCAAGCTCGGGTTTATCCTGCATCAGGAGGCGATACTTCGTTTCCTTAAGCCCACCCGGATATCCGGAATGTGTGCGATAAAACTTTTGCTCCATCTTACGTCCGGTAAGAACCGCTTTTTCGACATTGATAATGATAACATAATCGCCGCAGTCCTGGTTCGGTGTATACTCGGCTTTATGCTTGCCGCGCAAAATATGCGCAGCAGCAGCGGCAGTACGGCCAAGCGGCTTGTCCGCTGCATCTAAAATGTACCAGCTGCGCTGAATGGTGCTTGGTTTTGCCATATAAGTTGACATTCTTTTCCCTCCACTGCTAATTTACATGTGAGCTGAGAATCAATCCGCCGGACAACTCAAAAAACAAAGAAACAGTTTCTTTCTCTTTTGAGCTGACCGGAATCACACTGCTTAAAATCACAGGCAAATGATCGGACAATTCATCCTCAAAAAAACGCCGGAATCGTGATGAAACCGCGCCTTTTCGACGAAACAGCCGCACAAAAGCACACAGCTAATGTTCGGCAGGTATTATTTATATCACACTTTTCGGCTGGTGTCAAGACTTTTCCCGAAAAAATTAATTTAGAATTTTGAATCTTTCATTTTCTCTATATAACTCACGTTTTCTTTTGTTTTCAAGCGTGCGAATTCTATTTTTGCAAATGGCCATGCTCAACATTTTATCGTGCGCTCTCGCATTTATAGATGGGGAGAATGTACCCAAAGTCGCCGCTGGAAAGCACTACACAAAGGCGCGTTCTTATGTTATACTATCCTTATATTCAAATGTTTTATGGGGGACAAAGTTGCCGGAAGTAGGAGGAGATGTGATGAGGCGAAAAGAAGGTTCCTATTTAACTGCCGGAACGATTGGGCGTTTTGTATTTGCAGCGCTGATGATAGCTCTTTATATTGTTACGTATTCGATTTTCTCCGGGAATCCGCAATATGCCGACAATTACAGAGAAGTAACAAAATCTGTAGCCATGGTTTTATCTGGCGCGATGTCGTATGTGTCGTTTACGGTTGCGGAACTGCTGGTTTTTCTGCTTTTAACGGTCGCACTTTTATATCTTGCATTTGCAATATATAAAATGTCTGCAACGAAAGAGATCCTGACACGGCTGCTCAGAATGTTTTCCAACGTGATGGCGGTTGGTTCGGTGCTGCTCCTCCTGTTTTTTGCACTGTATGGTGCGAACTATTATTGCTCTCCCATAGCGGAGCGCATGAATCTTGAAACCGGCCGCGCAGACAAAGCGGATTTAATTGCATTAACGGAGCTTATGCGGGATCGGGCAAATGAGTATGCCGATATTGTTCCGCGCGATTTGGACGGTTACTGTGAATTTGGAAACTTTGCCGGTATGGCGTCGCTCATTTCTATGGGGTATGAAACGCTTGCGCAGGAGTATGGTTTCCTGTCCGGTACCTATGCGCCGGTAAAGAGTATTTCTTCCTGGCAGATATTGGCTTCTTTTGGGATATCGGGGATTTATGTCCCATTTACTGGTGAATGCATTGTCGTCCCGGATAGCCCGGATCAGTCAATCATTTTCACCATGGCGCATGAAACGGCCCATCGTCTGGCTATTGCACCGGAGGATGAAGCCAACTTTATTGCGTTTCTAGCTTGCCGCGCCAATACGGACCGGCGTGTTTCATATTCCGGCTACTTTATGGCATATATCTACTGCTTTAATGCGTTGTACAGCGTAGATGCCGACAGCGCCCGAACCATTCAGTCTGGCGTAAACGATAATCTTGCAAAGGATATCGCACAGCACAACGAAAGCGTGCGGAGTCATGACGGCGTACTTGCCGATATCGGGAGTCAGGTAAACGATACCTATTTGAAAAGTTATGGACAGACGGCCGGAGCGGCAAGTTATGGCCTGATGGTGGACTTGTTGCTGGCCGAATATGCGGATGTATTGTAAGGAGCTATGTATGTACACTTATCAGATGATACGGCGCGGCGATTATACAGACGCGCATAAGATACGAATTCAGGTTTTTGTAGAGGAACAGGGATTTGTCAATGAAATCGATGGTTTAGACGATGAGGCATGGCATATTGTCATGTATGATGCGGATACCCCGATCGCAACGGCGCGTGCTTTTTTGGATGATGCCGGCCTTTGTAAAATTGGCCGCGTGGCCGTGATGCCGGCATATCGCGGCCAGCATTTGGGCGAAAAGCTGATGCAGCTTCTGGAAGAGGAAATGAAGAAGCTGGGCGCGCAGCGGTTTCAGGTCAGCGCGCAGGTTCAGGCGTCCGGTTTCTATGCCAAGCTGGGGTATGCCTGTCATGGAGAAGAATACCTGGATGAGCACTGCCCGCATGTGGATATGTATAAGCCTTCTATTGCCGACGAAGGACCAGATCAGTGAAAAAGAAGCGATTCCTGTGGGGGTCACTTCTGCTGATATGGATAGGGGTGATCGCGCTTTTGTATTTCCGCGCAGATCTGCGTTTCATGGTAAAGAATACGGTGGCCGGCTGGTTCCGTGAACGGACGGTCATGCAATTGGTCGATTCGTCAACGCTGAACCTGCGGGAAAAAGCACTTTCCGCGTTGCTTTCAGAGAAAAATTGCAGTTATAACCAGTCGCTGATCCTGGTGAACGGGACATATAAACTGGACGGCGGATTTGTGGCAGATATTTCTGAATACAAAGACTCTGGCGTGTTGATGAACAATTGTATCATGGATGCTTACGCAGCACTTTCCGCTGATGTAGACGAACGTTTTGAAGAGAAGCTTTATGTGATGAGCGCATACCGCAGTGCCGAAGAGCAGGCAGATGTTCTGGCAAGTGAAGGCGCCGATACTGCGGCGGAAGTGGGCGCCAGCGAACATCAAACAGGGCTTTCGCTGGACGTCTACGTAAAATATTTTGCGGGCGACGGTTTTTTGAAATCAGAGGTTGGACAGTTTGTCAATGCAAATTGCCAGAATTACGGCTTTGTTATCCGTTATCCCTACGGAAAAGAGGCTGTTACGGGAACACGTTTTGAACCGTGGCACATCCGTTATGTCGGAATCCCACATGCGGCGTTTATGGCCTCAAACGGCTTGGCGTTTGAAGAATATATCGACAGGCTGGAGCCGGATCGGTTTTATGAGTTGGACGGGTATCTTGTGTCCCGCCAGCGCGGAGGGCCTTTTTTAATCCCGACGGATTATGCGCAACTCACGATTTCTCCGGACAACACCGGCTACTATATCCTGACGTTCCAAATGGATTGACTTTCAGCTGAAAAGTAATTAGAGATAAGGATGTGTGAAAATTTGTAGCCAGTCC
>URVL01000089.1 GCA_900551265.1 uncultured Eubacteriales bacterium
AATACTGGGTTCGAATTTCCGGGCCATACGGCCTGCACGACGCCTCCTGGCGCACGAAGTTTGGCGGAGAATACTATAAATACGGCGGGTCCCACGGCTGCGTAAACATACCGGAGGAGGCAATGGCCGTAATTTATGAGCATATTGAAGACGGCACGCCGGTGCTGGTGCACTGAGGACGCGTGAAAATCCCGTACGGACGGAAAAACCGCCTGTACGGGATTTTTCGGGCTTTTTTACAGCACCGGCACGCCCAGCGCCGCCGCGCGCTCGCGCACATAGGAGAGCGCCGCGCAGTACTCGTCAAGGCTCTTGCGGTGCTCGATGATGACGGGCATTTCCGGCGCAAGACGTCCCACTTCACGCAAAAACGCGTCGAAATCCACGCCGCCTTCCATGATCGGAGCCTCGTGGATGCAAAATGTCAGCTCTTCGGACAGCCGTACGCTTTTTGCATGGATACTTTTGATCTGCGGGCCCAGCTTTTCAAAGCACTCGTGGAAAAATTCCGCGCTCCAGAAATAGCGGTCGGGTGTAAAAAACATGTTGAATGGATCGAGGTGCACAGAAAAACGGTCGCGGTTTACGTCTGCAAGCAGGCGCAAATATTCATCCGGCGAGGTCGGCGGCACGATCGGCATACATTCAATCGTGTAATACGTGTGCTGCGGGCGCACATCGTCGATAATCTCCTGCACGGACGCCACAATGCGCTGATATCCCTCCGCCGTGCGGTCTTTCTTGCAGCCAAAGCTCCAGTTCGGGCCGGTAGACCCCGCAACGTTGACGCAGCATGCCGCGCCGATCTGATCGGCCAGGCGAAGCTGCCCCTTGGCAAAAGCCAGCGCCTTTTCCCGCATCTGCGCGTCGTCCGCAATGGGACTGTTCCAGACGCCGACTTCGGCTATATCGATGTGATGCCGTGCGGCGGCCTCGCGGTATGCCGCGATGGTGTCCTCATCTGCGCCGGCTGCAATCGGACAAACAGCCGCGCGGCAGCCGAGCGCCTCCAGGGACGCCGCCCACTCGTCCGGCGTCTCATGGCGCGGCGTAAAAGAAATTCCAAGCTTCATATCAGTTCCACCTTTCTCTTATCCCTCCATCACATGCAGCGCACGGATTTCCGGGGTTTCAATCCGTTCCATGACCTCGTAGGCATGCGGCTCAAGAAAATCCCAGGCGCCGTCCGTCAGTCCCTGCTCCCGCAGGCGCGCGATAAACTGCGCGGACACCGCCTCGATGGTCTCCTCCCGCGGGCAGGACCCGGCGAGGAGCGCCGTCAGCAGCGCCTCAGTCCCGGCATAACCGGGAAGCTCGCGCATGGCGCGCAGCGCCCATTTATAAAACGGCATGTGCCGCCTGCACAGCAAAAAAGCCAGCTCCGCGGCATTGCGCACGAATTCGTCCAGCGCCAGCACGGCTGCACCCGGCTCGCCGTGCGCCAGGCAGCGGCGGTAATTGTATTGCCCGGACTGCGCCATCAGCGCGGCGCGCGCCGCAATTTTTTTCAGCCGCACGTCCTCGGGCATCCCTGTTGCGATTTCCTGCCGGATCCGGGAAAATTCGCCCAGCGGGTCGCAGAAAACCGCGCCGTTTACCGCCTGCGCCAGCGTGTAGGACGGCGCATACAGCCACTGCCGCCAGCTCTCGGGCGCACCGGGCGAACCGGTGAACTGCCGGTAAAAGTCTCCGATGCGGCGCACGCCCAGCTTTCCGTCTCCCATGCGGCTCCGATGCTCGGTGGGGACGCCCATAAACTCCCGCGGCAGGCGGTCGTAAAGCGCCGACAGCCGGAACCCGATTTTTGCCTCATCCTCATCCGTCAACCAGAGCTGAAACCCGGCGTACACGTCATGGTCGCGCGATACGGCGTCGTCAAAGCCAAAACACTCCGAGCCCGCGCCGGCCAGCCCTGCGGCGATCCGTCCTTCATAATCCGGGAACGCTTCGTGAATGGCCGGGGCGCCATACTGTGTATAAAACGCGCGGTCAATCTCCAGCATGTTCATGCACAATGTCCGCCCTTTCTTCCATTTCCCGCACGGCGTCTTCCATGCCGAACGCCGCAAAAGCCGCCGCGCATTTCCGGCAGGTATAGGCGTAATAGCCGTCCCAGATAAGATCCGGATTGTCCAGGCTTGCAAGCGCCTGCGCGAGCTCCTCCCGTGCGGCCGCGGGATCGGTTTCCGCATAAAGCTGCGCCAGATTTACATGCGTTACCGCCGTGTCCGGACTGCCGCCGCTGTGTTCCAGCACGCGCAGCGCACCGCGGTAGTAGCGCATCGCCTGCTCCTGCTGCCCGGACGCGGCGTAAGCCGCCGCCATATTGTTCATCAGCGCGGCAAACCGGGAATCGTCCGGCGCAAGCGCCGCGCTGTAACAGCGAAATGCCTCCTCATAGTAACGCAGCGCACGTTCCGGCTGCCCATAGGCGGAAAGCGCCGTCGCACCATTGATCAGTATGGTCCCCGCCGTAACCGTGCCGGAGAGGCCCAACTCGTCCAGCAGCGAAAATCCCGCCTCGACGGCGGGGATCCCGCGTTCCGGCGCGCCTGCCTGCCGGTAATACCCCATCTGTTCGCTTAAAATGGAGAGCTCGGCCCGGCGGTCGCCACACGCGCGGGCGTCTTTCAGCGCCGCATCCAGCACGGCGCCCGCCTGCACAGTGTCTCCGCGCGCCATGCACGCGTCATAGCGTGCAAGCAGCGGCCGGACGTCCAGCACGCTTCCCTGCGCCGGAGGCGTTTTGCGCCACATGCCGCTGTCAAACGGGCATGCGGGCTCCCTATAATCCTGTCTGTCCATCATGCATTCTCCTGCCGGCGTTCATCCCGGCCCTGTCCATATTGTTGCGGAAAGGCCCCGGAAACGTCCCTCGTTCCGGGGCCTTTTTGGCGTGATGCGGATTTCAGCGTTTGATATACTGTTCGCGCTCGGGGCCGACCGAGATATAGGTGATCGGGCAGCCCACGGCCTTTTCCAGAAATTCCACATAGGAACGCGCGTTTTTGGGGAGTTCTTCCCAGGTACGGCAGCCGGAAATATCCTCGTCCCAGCCTGGCACGGTATCGTAAACCGGCTTGGCGCGCATCAGGCGGTCGCCGGAGGGGAAGAGGTCCGTGCGTACCCCGTCCACTTCATATGCCATGCAGACCGGAATGTCGCCGATGCCGGAAAGAATATCAAGCTTGGTCAGGGCCAATTCGTTCGCGCCCTGCATTGCCACGCCATAACGCGACGCCACCACATCAAATCCGCCGACGCGGCGCGGACGTCCCGTCGCGGCGCCATATTCGCTGCCCGCGCCGCGCAGGCGTTCCGCCTCCTCGCCGAAGAACTCGCAGACAAACGGGCCCTCGCCCACGCAGCTGGAATACGCCTTCATAATACCGATGACGCGGTCAAGCTTTATGCCCGGCACGCCCGCGCCGATGGGCGCATAGGCCGCAATGGTGGACGAAGAGGACGTGTAGGGATAAATGCCGAAATCTATGTCGCGCAGCGCGCCAAGCTGCGCTTCAAACATCATATTTTTGCCGTTTTCTGCCGCCGCGGAAAGATACTGCGTCGTGTCGCAGACATAGCCGGCCAACGGCAGGCCATAGGTCTCCAGCCAGCGAAGCATTTCCTCCGGATCAATCGGGTCGTGTCCGTAGCCTTTTTCAATGGTCAGGTTTCGCCATGCGACAATGTCCGCCATATTGCGGCGGATATAGTCAAAATCCAAAAGGTCGCCCATGCGGAAGGTCTTTTTCATATATTTGTCGGCGTAGACCGGCGCAATGCCGCGCCGGGTGGAACCAAATTTGCGGTCGCCGAGGCGGTCCTCCTCCAAAACGTCCAGCAGCTTATGATACGGCATGCAAATGGTAGCGCGGTCGCTGATTTTTAAGTTGGCGGGCGTGATCTCAATCCCTTTCTCCGTCAGAGAACGAATTTCATTTGTCAGGTGCTCGACATCGATGACCATGCCCGGGCCCATCACATTGACAGTCTCGGGACGCAGGATACCGGAGGGGAGCAGGTTCAGAATGAATTTCCCACGTTCGTTTACCACGGTATGACCGGCGTTGTTGCCGCCCTGGTAACGCGATACGATGTCGCTTTCTGCGCTCAGAAGGTCCACCATACGGCCCTTGCCTTCGTCGCCCCAGTTAATTCCTACGATCGCTGTCAACATAAATAGCACCTCTTCAATTTGTAAAAAATGGGTTTTCAAGGGGAAGAAAAACCGGAAACCACATCATCTCCGGCAAAAGTTCCTCTTTATTGTATCATGACCCGGCGAACCTTTCAACTGTTTAAAACACTGAATCTTGCCATACTGCGCGGGGGAATCTTGTTTTTTTCGCAGTTTTGCCGCGCCGGCTTTGCGCCCCGGCGGCGGGTTCCGGACCGGTGGCATGTTATGTTCCTGCGGCGCAAAGGAACTTTGCGCCGCGAGACTTCGGTAAATTGCCTGAAAAACCGTGCGCAAGAAATCTTTGCGTGGAGAAAATATGAAAATTAATTGACAAAAATCTGAATATCCGATAGTATAAAATTGAAGGGTTTTCCAAAAAAGAGGGGCGGCTCCCATGGCCGCTGAAAGTCTTCCATAAAAGGGAAGATAGCCGGTTTTGCCGAGTGGAGCATCATATGGCAAGGCCGAAAAAGTTGAGGGGCAATTGCACGGAGCATACGGAGGAAGGTTCATCACAGATTTGACGCAAAGGAAAGGAGCGGATATAGTGGCGAATTTTAACGTTCAAAAAGTACTTTACGTGATGGCTGTCTCAATTCTCTTCTGTCTCACGGCCTGTGCTGCCGAACCGGAGCCGCTTTCCTATCCCGAATATGAGGCGCTCGCTTTTGACACGTCTTATCTTTCCTATTTAGGCCGGTCTGCGGAAGATGTCGCCGCAGAGCTTGACGCGACCGGCGAATGGGAGGATATATCCGATGACAGCAGCGTGCCTTCCCGTCCGCACCGGCTCGAGCAGGTCATGGTAGACGGCGATGCATACGAGTGCTATGTGCGGTTAAACGGTTCCGAAGCCTGGTCCGTCTCGTTTGCGCATGTGACGGACTCTGCCAGCGGCGAGGAGAAAAACGCCGCGGTGTAGAAGGTCTACGACCTGCTGGTTTCCGAACTTGGCGAGCCGGAGGCGCTTGCCGGCGGTCATTCTGTCGGAGAGGGGCTGGAGGAAGGACTGAAGTGCGCTGTTGTGGGCAAGGACGTGCTGCCAGAACAGTATGTTGCGTGGTGGGTGCTGGATGAGGATGTGAAAATGGCGTCCGACCCGGAGCCTGATATGGTTCTGACCTGCCACTTTACCGTAAATTATGCGGAAGATTCTGTTGCTGTCAACGTCGACTACGCCCTTTATCAGCCCTCCGGACTTTACGAAATCGCGCGCTTTGCGGCGGTAGAATAATCTCCGGCGTGGCAAATGAAACGCGGCGTCCCGGCGGTGCGGTTCGCGTCTGAAAACGTATATGTCTGCGCCAAAGATCCGAAGCGGCGAGCCCGGGTCACCGCGCAAGTCGGGTATGAAAACACCCCACGGGTTTCCCGTGGGGTGTTTTTTTGGTTCAGCAGCAGCCGAATTTCTGACGGAGCTTATCAAGTTCCTGTTGTTCGACCGGCTTGGTCTGATACCAGCCGTGATTTTGCATCTCGGTAAAAATTTCCGACTGTATTTCATGCTCCTCTTTTAAGATGCACAAAAAGTCGTCGCGCAGATTGGCGTTCACGCATTCGCCTGCCCAGGTATTATACGTGTCCGCAATATACTTCTGCGAAGTGAGGAAATCATCCAAAATGTCCTTTTCGCTCATATTAATGACGTTTGCGGCCATTTTTATTTCCTCCTTATTTCAGATAACCGACAATGCGGTCATAGTGCTGCTGGTGCCGCGACGCGATCTGCTCCAGTTTCGTCTTGATCACCGCGTCCGAACACATTGCCGCCATGCCCCGATATTTTGCAATCAGCACCTGTTCGCTGCCGAGTTGTTCCTCAAGGGCCGTGGCTTCTTTGGAAGTCAAGTTTGCCATCCTTTTGGTCTCCTCTCCCAGTCGAATCAACCTCAGGCGGCGTTTTTCCGCCGCCGATGATAGTATGTGAAAAGCAGATAAAAATATTAGGCATAGTTTTTTACAAGACGAGAAAATTTTGTGAAAACTGACGTCCTGTTTTTCAACAAAAAGCCTATAATTTTGATAGACGGGCGGAAAAATTTAGTGTATACTATACATGAATACCGATATCTTTCCTGAGCAGTTGCTTTTTTCCGGAAACCGGATCATAAATATCTTCCTTCAGGTATTCCCGCATCGCGGCGGCGACGCAAAACGTGAGTCCGGCGCGGCGGTTTTGGCCCGGCCGTCCGGTTTGACCGGTGCGTTTCATTGATTAATTCCAAATGGATCAGGGTGAATAATATGGCTTCATTCAAAGTAGAGAGCTTTTTAAAACGGCACAATATGGCAAGCAGCGGCATTGACCTGCTGCGCGGAACCGGCGAATTTTTACGCGCCATGCGCGACGGTCTTTCGGGACGTCCGTCGTCGCTTATGATGATCCCGACGTATCTTGCGGGCGATACCTCCGTGCCCCGCGAGCAGCCGGTCGTTGTAATGGACGCCGGCGGCACCAATTTTCGCATTGCAGAAGTGCATTTTGACGATCTCGGCGCACCCGTGGTGGATGGCTTTCAAAAGTATCCCATGCCCGGTACGCAGGGCGAAATCAACTGCGACGCTTTTTTTGACAGCCTTGCCGGCTATATTCTGCCATACCGGAATATCAGCGACCGCGTAGGTTTTTGCTTCTCGTTTCCAACGGAAATTCTGCCGAACCGGGACGGACGGATTTTGGCTTTTTCGAAGGAAGTGACCATTCCCGACGCAAACGGGCGGTTGCTTGGCGAGGGTGTGAACGCTGCGCTGGCCGCGCGCGGCGCGGCGCCCATGCGTTTTACGGTGCTCAACGATACCGTGGCCACCATGCTTTGCGGAATCGGTTACAATAACAGGCCGTATAGCGGGTATATTGGCTTTATTCTGGGCACCGGTACGAACACCTGTTACATAGAATCACTCAGCGAAATCGCAAAAATCGGCGGCGGAGAGGGGAATATGGCCGTTAATTTGGAAAGCGGCTGTTACAGCGGCTTCCCGCGTGGCGACTACGACCGCGAACTGGATGCCGCGTCGCAAAATCCCGGCGACCATCTGATGGAAAAAATGATCTCCGGCGCATATCTCGGCGAACTGATGACACGGACTGTGCGCGGCGCAGTGCGCGAGGGCCTTTTTTCTGAGCAGCTCACCGCCGCTTACGACATGGCGCGCGTTTTCAGCATGATTGAAATCTCCGACTTTATTGCGGGAAAAGGCGCGTTGGCGCAGCTGTTTGCCGCTCCGGACGACCATACGACGCTTTTTGAACTCATCGACGACTGCTTTGAGCGCGCGGCGCGCATCATTGCGGCGAATTTTGCCGCAATTATGACACAGACGGGCAAGGGTCATGACCCGGAGCACCCGGTTTGCATTGTGGCGGAGGGCACGACTTTTTATAAGGCACCGCTTTTGCGTCCAAAGCTTGCATACTATCTGGATACATTCCTGCGCGGCGAATTGGGATTTGCCTGCGAAATCGTAAAGGCAGACGACGCTACGCTGATTGGCTCGGCGGTTGCCGCGCTGTTAAATTCATAAGGAAGCTTGGTGATTTGTATGATCAAAATCGGACTCGACGGGATTCGTCCCTTTCTGGATCCGGAAACGCTGGATTTCGCCGCGGCCTTTTCCGCGCTGCGCACGCTGAAGGCGGGAGACGGCGCCGGAAATGATTTTTTAGGCTGGCTGCGCCTGCCCGAGACGTATGACCGCGCGGAATTTGCAAGGATAGAGGCAGCCGCCGGGCGCGTGCGGGAACGGGCGCAGGCGTTTGTGGTGATCGGCATCGGCGGCTCCTATCTGGGCGCGCGCGCGGCGCTGGAGCTCCTGCGCTCTCCGCGCCACAATGAGGCGAAACCCGCCGGACCAGACATTTATTTTATTGGAAACGGTATTTCGGCGGATGATATCGCCCAGGTTTTGGACCTTGTGCGCGGCAAAGAGCTCTTTGTCAATGTCATTTCCAAGTCCGGCACAACGCTGGAACCTGCGCTTGCATTCCGCATTTTCCGTGCATATCTTGAAAAGACCTACGGAAAAGATGGCGCGCGGGAACGCATTCTCTGCACGACCGACCGCGCGCGCGGCGTCTTGAAGGGCATTGCAGACCGCGAGGGCTATGAGACGTTTGTAATCCCGGACGACGTCGGCGGACGTTACAGCGTGCTGACGCCGGTGGGCCTGCTGCCAATGGCGGCGGCGGGTATTGATATTTCCCGCGTGATGGCCGGCGCGGCCGCGCAGATGGCGTCGTCGCTGGCGGAAACCAGGGAAAATCCGTCGGCCGTGTACGCGGCGGCGCGGCAGGCGCTCTACCGCCGGGGCAAAAAGGTGGAGGTGCTCTCCTATCCCGGCGAGAGTTCCCGGTTTCTGGCGGAGTGGTGGAAGCAGCTGTACGGCGAGAGCGAGGGCAAACAGGGCCTCGGTATTTTCCCGGCTTCCTGC
>URVL01000090.1 GCA_900551265.1 uncultured Eubacteriales bacterium
CTTGTGCGAACCGGTCATTTCGTGCTCTGAGAGAGAGGTGCCGCAACGCGGGCACCACGGCATCGGACGGTTCTCGGTCGTGATCCAGCCGCGTTCATTACAGACTTTCAAGAAATGCCAGATTCCCTCAATATTCTCGTCAGTATTCGTATAATAGGAGTTATCCCAGTCCATCCATTGTCCAAGACGTTTGGACTGCTCTGTAATAATGCCGGAGAATTTCTTCACGCGATCAACGCACTTACGCGTAAATTTATCCATACCATATCACGCTTGTCAGTAAAGCCCAGCTCCTTTTCTACCTCGACTTCGACCCACAGCCCCTGCCCGTCAAAGCCGTTGCGATAGTGACAGGAGTGGCCCGTCATACCTTTATAGCGTAAAATGATATCCTTGATGCTACGGCCCCAGGCGTGATGAACGCCCATGGGGTTATTGGCCGTAATCGGCCCGTCGAGAAAACGAAAGACAGGTCCATTCTCGTTTTGCTTCATCAGCTTTTTCTGGAAACCCTCACGCTCCCAAAGATCCAGGATTTCATGTTCCATTTGGATAAAATCAGGCTTTTTCATAAATACCTCCCGGCAATAATTCAATCTACATTTGTCCCTGTGCAGAACGCAAAAAAGCCCGTCCCGCAAAAGGACGAGCTTTACCCGCTATACCACCTATTGCACGCACTGCCATGCGTTACCCGGTAACGGCGGGATTCCGACGCCGCTTACTGAGCCCGTACATTAACACGGTGCCGTTGGGCGCGTAGCTCAAGAGTGATTTGCCGTGCCGCCGCGTTGCCGGGCTTCCACCATCCCCCGCTCGCTTTTTGACGCGTTCTTGCCGCACAGTGCTCTCCATCATAGCTTTTAACAGAATATTTATATACCAGAATTGTCATTTTGTCAAGAGCCAATATTTTTTTGAGACAAATTGGTCTTACATGAGTAGGTATTTTGTTGAAATATATAATGTACGGTTCCCAATTACACAGTAGCGATTTTCGCTTTCTATAGTGCCGGCTATGTTAATTGCCGGATCACTTTTTGTTTCGTATTTCCTTTTCCGTCCAGTAGAATTGAAGTAAACAACACCCCGCAAGGCTGTCGCGGTACCTATTCTACCGAACAACTGAAAGCCGCCCGATTCAAATCTCGGGCGGTTTTGTGTCATGTAAATGGAACGCTTGTTCATCTGACATCCGGCCTTATTTCCCTGCTCATTAAAACTGTGTGGAGGGGTGGCGCAGCAAATGGTTAACGCACAGGCCCGCCGTATTTTTCTTTTGGTTCTGAACTGGTATGGCGTCACATATAAATGGAACATCAATTGGCGGGCTGTGGCCGGCTGAAACAGGGAGGACTGCTCGGTGGAGTTACTGAAAAACACATTAAGATATCAGCGGCAGGTCGCGCGGCAGACCGCATACCGCGAAGAAAGCGCGGAAAGCATCGTGCCGGACACGCTGCCGGATATTGCACGTATCGTTGACGCAACAGGAACGGCGTATATTCGGGATTGGGAACTGGGTTCCGATGAAGTGACGGTAAAATGTACGGTACGGGCGTCGGTACTTTATATGGCGGAGGAAGATAAAAAACTTTATAAAGTTGAGGTTCCGGTATCTTTTTCACAGCGCGTCGAACTGCGCGGTGCGGAACCGGATTGCGACGCCCTATGTTCCTGCCTACTGGTTTCCGCAGACGCACGCGCAATTAACCCACGCAAGATATCGGTGCGCGTGAATGTTGCGATCACGCCCAGACTTTACGCCAAAACGGAAGAGTCTTTTACAACGGGCGTAGACGATACCCGTGAATGCTGTGTCAAGACCGAGACGGTTGGTTATGCAGCGGTAACCTCTGTGTCATATAAGAACTTTACGCTGGTGGAAGACATAGACATTCCGGAAACTGCCGGATCCGTGAGATCCGTGCTGCGGTCTGAAATGCATATCAGACCGACAGATATCAAGCTTATGACGAACCGCGTCGTCGTAAGGGCAGAGGCCGACGTAATGGCGCTGTGTGAAGACGCGGAGGGGAATTACATCCGGATAGAGCGTACGTTTGGCTTTACCCAGATGGCGGATGTCCCAGGGGTGGAAGAAGAGTATGACGCAAGCATAGATTTTGGACTCCGCAGCTTTGAATTGGATCCGGCACTTGATATGTCCGGTGATTCACGATATCTTTCCCTCAGTGCCAGTGTGATTATGAATATGGAAATATCACAAAACGCACAGATGGATATTGTCACCGACCTATATGGGACGCGGCGTAATTCGTCGCTGACCATGCGCGACGTGGTGTTGGCGGGAACCGCCGAACCGCGCTCCTATAAAGCGTTTGCATCAGAACATGTCGATGCAGCTATACCGGTAAAACGCATCATTGATCAGAGAATTCAAACGGACGAAGCTGCAGAGCATCTGCCCGGAGAGAAAAGCGCTACCGTTGGCGCGATGGTATCTGTCCTTTGCATGGGAGATGACGGCGCCTATTATAATCTTGTTAGGCGTATACCGTTAACGTTTGAAGCGGGTACAGAAGCGCCTTCCCGTGTAAAAACAGATGTCCAGACGTTTGATGTAACAGCATCGGGGTCCGGGGGCCTTGATATTGAAATTTCCGCCACTGTTTATGCTGGGGAGGAAAGGGCCAAACGCGTCGCGATGGTCGATGCAATTGAATGGGGCGAAGAATTTCCGCCGGACGGGTACAGCCGCATGTCCGCGCTGATACGGCGTGTAACGGGCGACGAGACTCTTTGGGAAATCGCGCGGGAATATCACACGACTGTAGATGCAATCGCACTTGCAAACCAGATGAGCACGGACAGCGTACCCAACAGGGGCGAACTTCTGCTCATCCCCATGAAAAAGTGAGGTGTTGGGAATGGAACATATTTATGAGCAGATAGCCGAGCGCACTGGCGGCGATATCTACATAGGCGTCGTTGGCCCAGTGCGGACCGGAAAATCAACCTTTATTAAACGGTTCATGGACTGCGTGGTCCTGCCGAAAATTGAAAACATTTATATGCGAGAACGCGCCCGCGACGAGTTGCCGCAGTCCGGGTCAGGCCGTACGATCATGACGGCAGAGCCCAAATTTGTCCCGGAAGAGGCTGTTGAGATTAAGCTTGACGGCAGTGCATCCATGAAGGTTCGCCTGATAGATTGTGTTGGGTATATGGTAGACGGCGCGCTGGGACAGCTTGAGGACGACGTACCGCGTATGGTTATGACACCGTGGTCCGATGAGGAGATTCCCATGGCGGAGGCTGCAGAGATCGGTACGCGTAAGGTGATTACAGAACACTCAACGATTGGCTTGGTCATTACGACGGACGGCAGCATCACAGAGATTGACCGTCTTGATTATTTGGATGCTGAGGAACGCGTAATTTCCGAGTTAAAAGCAATTGGAAAACCATTTTTGGTCGCCGTCAATTCCCGTGATCCGGATGGCGAGGCGGCAAAACAGGTTTGTGAAGAGATTTCCGAAAAATATGGCGTCACATGCCGCGCAATCAATTGCCTGACGCTGGATGAGCACGGCGTAACGGAATTGTTGAAGTCATTGCTTTACGAGTTCCCCATGAAGGAGTTGGGGCTTGTGCTTCCGTCCTGGGCGTCAGGACTCAGTGAAGACCATGCAGTGAAAGCAGCGATCTACGAGAGCTTGCTTTCCGCAGCGCGGAATGTTGACTGCCTGCGCAGTATTTATCCTATGGCCGCCTCGCTTGTTGCCTGCCCTTATATTAGCGGCGCCCGCGTCGAATCGATAGACCTTGGCCGTGGCACTGCGGTTGCGGCCCTGGATATTCCGCAGGAGGTCTATTACGGAATTATTGAGGAAGAAGCCGGGCTTGAAATTCACGATGAGAGTGAGATTATTCCGCTCCTGCGCGAGCTTGCCGCGGCAAAACGTGAGTATGACCGGATTGCACCTGCATTGGAACGCGTTCGTAATGTGGGTTATGGCATTGTAATGCCGGAACGGGAAGAATTGACACTGGAAGAACCGGAACTTGTTCGCCAGGGCGGACGCTTCGGCGTCCGGCTGCGTGCAAGTGCGCCAAGCATCCATTTAATCCGTGCGGACATCGAAACCGAAGTGTCGCCGGCGGTTGGTTCCGAGCGTCAGAGCGAGGAACTGGTGCAATATTTAATGAAGGAATTTGAAGGGGATGCTGGTCGGATTTGGCAGTCAAACATTTTTGGAAAATCCTTGCATGAGCTGGTGACAGAAGGTTTAAACGCCAAGTTGAACCATATGCCTGATGAGGCTCGCAATAAGCTGCGGGAGACCATACAACGGATTATCAATGAGGGGAGCGGAGGGCTCATCTGCATTATTCTTTAAAGCAAAACGTACTAGTAAACGAGCACGCGGCTGGCGCCAGATTTCGGGGTCAGCCGCGTGCTCATTTTAAAATAACAAAGAACAATTATTTCTTTTTTTGTTGAAACAAAGGCCGATGTTTTCTTTTGGGAATTTCTTCAGAAGGTAATGGCTCCGGTGTGCGCCAGAGACGAATATAGCCCCACTCCTGAAGCTTGTCCAGGCAGACCAGGACAATGGGTAACACAAACATGCCAATGAGGCCCAACGTCACATAGCCAAGATAGAAACAGATAAGCATGACAAGCGGGTTCAGACCGATATGGTCGCCCAGAATACGCGGCTCTATTACGTTGCGGATAACCGTAACAATCCCATAAAGTAAAGCAATGTAAAGCCCTCTGGAAATCTCACCGGTAAGAAGAAGGTAAATGGCCCACGGAATTAAAACGGTCCCGGTACCAAAAACAGGAAGGGCGTCAATCAGGGCAATAAGCGCTGCAACTAAAACGGCATAGTCAAGATCAATGATGAGAAAACCGATTGTCAGTTCTGTAAAGGTAATCAGAATAATGATTCCCATGGCGCGGCACCAGCGACCCAAAGTTGTAATCATATGATTTTTTAAACGAGTGGCGCTTTCTACCACACGCTCTGGAATCTGAGCCGCAAGAAAAGCTACAATTGAATGGAAGTCTTTTAATAGATAGAATGTGGAGACAATCATAGCAATCGTAAAGATAATGATTGCCGGGATAGAAAATGCTACGGTTTTAACTGTCCCAAACACGGAGCCAACGCTCATAGACGGGGTTGAAACGCCTGAAACGAGTGATTCAATAAAGTTAAGGATTGGCCCGCTGACGGCCTCCGGCAGCTTTTGTACCAGGACAATAAGATCTGCCCATAAATGATTGAGTACCTCAGGAAGTGCCGAAAGATAGTTTGGAAGATCGGCGGCAAATGCCCGCAATTGTCCAATGATAAAGGAGATAAAGAGTCCCAGCCCTGTACCGACGACGCCATATACAAAGATAACCATGAAGAGAGATACAATTCCTCTTGAAAGCCGAAGTTTTTTCGTGAGAAATGTGACAGGCCTTTTCAAGAGAGCGGCAATGATGAAGGCAATAACAAAGGGAAGCAGCCACTTCAAGATGTACTTAAAAATGATATAGGCGCCAAGAACGCCCAAGATTATATAGAGCAGGACCAATAAAAAACGCAAATGTCTATTTTCTGGCATTAAGGTACGCCTCCTTAGCAGGCCAATTTATCTCAGTATAGCTTCTTCTCAAAAAAATTTCAACAATGAGATTCTTGACAAAGAGTTCATCTTCTAAGCAAAGAGAAAGCAATATTTGACGAAAGTACCTATTGCGCATCACGCTTTAATATGCTATCATAAGTGAGTAAAATCTGTGAAAAGTCGACAAGTGATGATAGAAGGCAGAAAACTTGATGGGAGAGAAATTGAGTGGTCAAGCTTGCGATACTGGGATTCGGCACAGTGGGCACGGGCGTCGCTGAGGTTTTAAGTCAGAACGCGCAGACAATCTATGCACATGCAGCTGAGGATATCGAACTGAAATATATTTTGGATATCAGGGATTTTCCCGAAAGTCCCTTTGCGGAGAAGGTGATCCATGACTTTTCGGTTATCGAAAACGATCCGGAAATCAAGATAGTTGTCGAAACGATTGGCGGCCTGCGTGTAGCCTATGAATATACACGTCGTGCAATACTTGCTGGAAAAAGCGTTGTTACGTCGAATAAGGAACTGGTTGCCGAGCGCGGTGCGGAACTGATTAAGTTGGCGCGGGAACACAATGTAAACTATTTGTTTGAGGCGTCGGTTGGCGGTGGTATTCCGATAATACGCCCATTGACGCAGTGTCTTTCGGCGAATGATATCCATGAAATTACCGGTGTTTTAAATGGCACGACGAATTATATTTTGACAAGGATGCAAAAGGACGGCGTCGCGTTGGAGACCGCGTTGCGGGAGGCCCAGGCAAACGGTTATGCTGAGGCGGATCCTTCTGCCGACATTGACGGGCTTGACGCTTGCCGCAAAATCTGTATCCTGGCAGATCTTGCCTTTGGACATCATATTGCGCCGTCCTCTGTAACGACTGAGGGCATTTCGCAGATTACGCAGCTTGATATGCAGTTTGCAGCGTCTGAAGGTTATGTAATCAAGCTTTTGGGACGCGTTGTACGCTGCGAAGATAGTCATGTTCATATTTTGGTCGCGCCGCACTTAATCTCGGCTGACCGTCCGCTCGCGGGAGTCAGCGGCGTGTTCAATGGAATTATTGTCATCGGCAATGCGATTGATGAAGTAATGTTTTACGGACGCGGTGCCGGGAAGCTTCCAACTGCAAGCGCGGTTGTCGCCGACGTGATTGATGCGGCGAAACATCTGGTTTCCCGTAACTATATTGATTGGGCCGATGACGCGCCGGACTTTGTTGCTGATACCGCCATTATGTGAGGCTTGGCAATTGCACGGCGCAGATGGTGCTAAATTTGTTTCCACATGCACAGATTGTTGCGGAGACGGAGAGCTTTACTGCGTTTGTTACGGTTCCGGTCCCCACACGTGATGTAGAGCGTAAGGTGGGATTACTGTGTGATGCCGGCGCCGACAGGCAGTCACGGCTGCGCATCCTCGACTGATATTTATAAAGGAGCGTGTTTTTTGTGATTAAAGATATGATGGAGCTGATTTGTGCGGCTGATCCGGAGGTTGGCTCCGCCGTAAAGGGCGAATATGACCGTCAAGTGCGCAATGTTGAGTTAATTGCATCTGAAAACTTTGTCAGTCCGGCTGTGATGGCGGCTATGGCGACGGTTCTTACGAACAAGTATGCCGAAGGGTATCCCGGGCGCCGTTACTACGGCGGCTGTGAAGAGGTAGATAAGGTGGAGCGTATTGCGATTGCACGTGCCAAGGAAATCTTTGGCGCGGATCATGCGAATGTGCAGCCGCATTCCGGGGCCCAGGCAAATGCCGCCGTATATTTTGCGCTGGTCAAGCCGGGGGATACCGTTATGGGTATGAGCTTGGCGCACGGTGGACATCTGACGCATGGCAGCCCTGTTAACTTTTCCGGCGCGCAGTATCATATTGTGCCATACAGTGTGGATGATGAGACGGAAGAAATCAATTACGATCAGGTATACGAGCTTGCTCAACAAACGAAACCAAAAATGATTATCGCCGGTGCGTCTGCGTATCCGCGTGAGATCCGCTTTGATAAGTTTTCGGAAATTGCGAAGTCTGTCGGTGCGTATCTGTTTGTCGATATGGCACATATTGCGGGACTGGTAGCGGCTGGCCTGCACCAGAGTCCCATACCGTATGCGGATGTGGTAACAACGACAACGCACAAGACGCTGCGTGGACCGCGTGGCGGTATGATTCTGTGCCGCGAAGAACTTGCCAAGGCAATTGACAAGGCTGTTTTCCCGGGAACACAGGGCGGGCCCCTGATGCACGTAATTGCAGCGAAGGCCGTTTGCTTCGGTGAGGCGCTGAAACCGGAATTTAAGGCATATCAGCAGCAAATTGTGAAAAATGCGTCGGCACTTGCGGACAAGCTGACTGCGAAAGGGTTCCGCCTTGTCTCCGGTGGTACAGATAACCATTTGATGTTGGTTGACCTGCGCAATTTTAACGTGACGGGTAAGGAAATGCAGCGCCGTTTGGATGATGTCTATATCACGGTCAATAAAAATGCGATTCCAAACGATCCGCAAAAACCGGCTTATACGTCCGGAATCCGCATTGGAACGCCGGCGGTCACGACACGTGGGTTCCGCGAACCCGAAATGGAGCTTTTGGCCGATTTAATTTATCGTGCTGCGGTGGACTTTGATGGAAATGCCGATTATATCCGGAATGCCGTGACGGAGCTTTGCGCACGTTTCCCGGTGTTTGACTGATCTTCTCATGAGTTTTCCCCATGCCGCAAAAACGGCGGCATGGGGAATTTTTCTGTTTTTCGATTGACGAATGCATTCAAGCGTTGTAAAATGAATATGTAAACCAGTTTTTAGCATAGACATAAAGTAAAAAACACCGGAGGAAATTATGACCATATGGGAAGCAGTGGTCCTTGGCTTGGTACAGGGACTGACAGAATTTTTACCAGTTTCAAGCTCAGGACATTTGACGCTGTT
>URVL01000091.1 GCA_900551265.1 uncultured Eubacteriales bacterium
TTATGGAAAAAGCGTTGGTTACCGGCGCAGATCGCGGTTTGGGACTTGCCTTTACGGACCTGCTGCTGCATGAAGGCTGGGAGGTTTTTGCCGGACAGTATATGCCCGGAGAACCGTCCCTTGCGGAGCTTGCCCGTAAATTCCCGGACCGACTTCACATCATTCCGCTGGATGTCTCGAGCGACGAGTCTGTTGACCGCGCGCTGGCAACCGTTTCCGGTATGACGGATCGTTTGAATCTCATTGCCAATATCGCGGGCATCATGGCTTCTACGGTTGTGGATGCAGAGGTGCGCGATTCAATGACCGGTGACGGTACAATCTTTGATCCCATGCATAGCGACGCATTGTTACGGCTTTTTAATGTCAATACACTGGGGCCGATGCGTGTGACGAACCGGTTTGTAAACCTTCTGCTCAAAGGAGATGGGGACCGTACGTTAGTCAACATTTCCTCGGAGGCCGGTTCCATTCAGACACCTACCGTTGCGCGCGACTTTATGTATGGCTATTGTATGTCGAAGACCGCTGTGAATCTGCAGTCAAAGTTTTTGCAGCGTTCTCTGGCGCCGCATGGCGTGCGCGTGTTTAATATTGAACCGGGTTACATGAAGTCGTATATTATTTCGGGTACTTATCGGGACGAGGCGGCTGTCGAATGCGCGGACTCTGCGCGCGGCATTTACAAGATGATTCGTGAGCGCCGTGACGTAGACGGAGATATTTATTTCCGTTATAACGGTGAGAAACTGGAGTGGTGAACGTGAAAAATACGGGCTGCAGGAAGGATGCGGCAACGATTGGTATCATTGGCGGCGCGGATGGTCCGACAAGTGTCTTTGTCGGTAAAAAGGGGCGCACGTATCGGCTGTCAGTGGATGCGGATATGCGCCGCCTGTCCCGTGCGATCACATGGACGGCTGCGGCATTTGCCGTACTATTGTGTCTGGCGAGGCTGTCTTATTTTATCAGGAAGAAGAATAACGGTTGACGGCGAAAGCCCGGCATGCACAAACAAACGGCATGCCGGGCTTTTCATCAGAGATTTGTGAGAAAGGTCAAAAGACCTGAAATGGCCAGGAAAATGTAAATTAATTTTTTTAGTTTTTCTGTATGAATGCGTCCTACGACTTTCAAACCCATGTACTGGCCGATGATTTGACCGAGAACGCCTGGAATAACAAGCAGCAAAACATCCGGTGTGATGATCCCGTTTAACGCGCGCGACGTTACGTTGCTGATTCCAGTGAGAAAGAAAAACGCCTGAATGGTCGCCAAGTATTTGAGTTTATCGTCGCCGGCCAAAGTAAGAAAGTACAGGACCATCGGAGGACCGCCTATTCCAAAGAAACCGTTTGCCGCACCGGAGACTGCCGAGCAGACGGCGCCCGTCGTATGATTTGCCTTAATATGGATAAGCTTTGCAAAAAACAGAAAATAGGCTGCCACGGCCATCAGAAACAGGCCAAAATATGCCTTCAAACCGCCAATATTCACTTTCGTGGAAGCCCAAACCGCCACGCTGGACACTGTTATGTAGAAGAACATTGGCAACCATATAGAACGAAAGTCGGCATGGCGCCGGTATTTCCATGCCAGAGACGCGCTTAAGCACATACTTATAATTGTGGACAGGGCAGAGGCCTGCAGCAATGGAAGGAACAGCGGGAAAAAGAGCATAACAAAAATTCCATAGCCAAAACCGGTTGTCGTTTGCACAATGCTGCCGCCGATAGAAGCGGCGAAGACATAACAATAATTCCATAGTCCCACGTAATAGATCGCTCCTGTGTTCTGTTTTCCTGCCAGACGGCGGGACTTTTTTATCATACCGTAACCTGTGTGATCTTGCAAGAAAAAGTTTTTTATATCACAATCTAAACAAAAGGATACAATTTGGCCCCCTTTTATCCCGTGATTTTTGTGAATATCCCGGTTGACAAAAGGTTTTTCAGGGTATAGGGTATAAAAAGTAATTTGTTTCAAGCGAGGAGTATCCAAATGTTATTCAAGCGAAAAACTTCTTCTATCATGACGGAGGGTGTCATTTGGAAACAGCTTGTTTCCTTCTCAATCCCGCTCTTGATAGGAAACCTGTTTCAACAACTTTACAACACGGTCGACTCCATTGTTGTGGGGAACTTTGTCAGCACGCAGGCTTTGGCGGCGGTTGGATCGACGGGACCGGTCATTAACACGCTGGTCGGATTTTTTATGGGGTTGTCAACCGGTGCAAGCGTCATCATTTCCCAGTATTATGGGGCGCGCGACAATAAAAATCTGCGGCTCGCGGTACATACGACTATGATTATGACGTTTATCCTGGCTGTCGTTTTTACATTTGTGGGTATTGCGATTGTTCCCTTTATGCTCCGGTTTATGAAAACGCCGGACGATGTTTTTGCGGAGTCAGTAGAGTACCTGCGTATTTACTTTGCGGGTGTGTCGGGGCTGATGGTTTACAACATAGGATCCGGTATTCTGCGTGCTATTGCCGACTCCCGCAGGCCGCTTTATTTCCTGTGTGTCTCTTCGCTAATTAATGTTGTCCTTGACCTGCTATTTGTTCTGCAGTTCAATATGGGAATTGCGGGCGTCGCCTATGCGACAATTATTGCCCAGTTTGTGTCCGCCATACTGGTCCTGATTGTACTGTCAAATAAGAGCGAGCCCTATGGTATTGTTTGGCGTGAAATGCGGCTTTCCAAGGCAATCTTAAAAGTAATCGTCCGTGTCGGCATGCCTGCCGGACTTCAACAGGCTGTTACCTCCTTCTCCAATGTCTTTGTCCAGTCTTATATTAATGTGTTTGGTTCGTCCTGTATGGCGGGCTGGACTTCCTATTCCAAGATTGATCAGTTTGTCATGTTGCCGATGCAGAGTTTGGCACTGGCGTCTACGACATTTGTTGGGCAAAACCTCGGTGCGCACCAGCTTGACCGTGCCAAAAAAGGTATGCGTACGTCTCTTTACATTGCCATCGGCACGACTGCGGTGCTTGCTATCCTGCTGAATATCTTTGCATCCCAGCTCTTACAGCTTTTTAACCAGGAAGCGGATGTGCTACATTACGGCATTATTTTTGTGCGTTTTATGTCGCCGTTTTATGTTCTGTGTTGCTGGAACCAGATTTTTTCCGGCGCGTTGCGCGGAGCGGGAGACTCCACGGGGCCAATGGTCATTATGCTTTCCAGCTTTGTGGTATTCCGGCAGGTCTATCTCTTCATTGCATCCCGTCTCTTTGATTCCATTTATGTGACTGCGCTGGCCTATCCGATTGGCTGGTTGTTGTGCAGCCTGCTGGTGTATATTCGTTATCGCCGCGGCAAGTGGGAAAAGAATTACTCTCTGCTTGTTGATACCGAAAAAGCACAGCAGACAGATGAGCCACAGAACGCATAAGTTTTTCTGTTTGTAAATAAAACCCCCTTACAAAGGCGCACTTTGTAAGGGGGTTATTAATGAAGCAGGGCGGGTTATGCTTGCTGCGCAGCGTGACGCAGAATTTCACGGAAGGCGGCAATTTCATGTTCAGCGGCCTTTAGAGAGGAGTACTTGTTTTCTAAAATGTAATATCCGGTAAATCCGTTTGCAACGATTGTCCGAAGTGTGTGAAGAAAGCCGGAGGAGCCTGTGCCCAACGGCGCGGTTCCCAGCGTATCGGTTCCGTCTTTTACATGCAGAAAATCCCCCACACGCGCAGCGGCTGCTGCAAAAACCGGAGCTGCGTCCAATCCGGCCATACAGGAATAGTTCTGAGAGTCAAATAGCAGGTTCAGATTTTCACATGCAACGTCACGAAACAATTGCGCCAAACCGTCGGCATCCATAACATTTTCCGTATAAATGGCAATGCCTTGCGCCGCGCCAAGCGTGCAAATATGACGCAACGCCGAGACGGTACGCGCATAGCCGTCCGTATCCCGAATGGCGTTATCAAAAAAACTGGGCAGGCATATGGAACGCACACCCATTCGTGCGGCGGTTTCAACACCGGACTCCATCGTTTTCCAGGCAATTTCACGGCGCGGATCGCCTTTGGCATGCACAAAGCCGTTTTTACACAAATCGTTGAGCACGATTGAGACAATCTCAACGCCGCACCGCTCGGCATCTTTACAGAGGTGCTCCTGGAGAGCGGGGTCTGTCAGCGGATACCCGTCTGCTGCAGCGCCAAGATCTACTTGCACTGCCTGCAGCCCCAATGCCGATGCGGTTTCCACACAGTCTGACACCGCACAGGGCAGGGACCATTGGGTGACGCCTATTTTCCATTCCATAGAAAGACCTCCTTGTTGATACTCCGCGCTTACATTACGGGATTCCCTCTTGGGAGCGGCATTCTGAAATATCTAAATTGCGGCGCAGGACGCCTGCACCACGCCAGGCAAACGCACGGCCGCCGTAGCGGCGTTGAAATTCACGATTAGTAAGATCATCCAGCATTTCGGATGTAACGGCAGTTATCAAGGCCTCGCGAAACTCCGGAATGGTAGTTTCACGTGGGGACCGGTTGAAGGGACAGGCCTCCTGACACACGTCACATCCCCATAGACAGTGATTGTTTTTCAAAAGTTCCCGTTCCCAGTCTGTAAGATCGCCTTTTTTTTGAGAGATAAAGGAGAGACATCGTTCCATTTGAAACGATTCTCCGGTCAGAGCGCCGGATGGACATGCGGCACGGCAGGCGCCACAGCCGGGACAGTGCAAGATTGTTGCAGGGGAGACTGTGTCAAATGCGCAAGAATCCGTTACAATTGTCCCCAGGAATACATAACTGCCGTATGGAGGCACAATGACAAGACCGTGACAACCCAGCATCCCGACTCCGGCGGATAACGCCGCGGTACGTTCCGGAACGGGTGAGGCGTCCACGAGCGTCTCGGCATGTGCGCCGGATTCTGTGAGTAGTTTGGCAGCTGGGGAGAGACGTGCGGCAAGTACCCGATGATAATCCATCCCCCAGGCATAGCGGGAAATTGCATGCGGTGGAGCAGGTAAATTTACATAATACGGAAAAGCCGCGCAAAAAACCGCACGCCAACCGGGCATTTTCTCCTCCAATTGCTCACGCTGCCGCTGAGTCATGCAAGGCTCAAGCGCCCGACGCGGACAGACGCCGCACGCCGCCGCCCCATGGGACCGCAGGGTATGGGACACGGCCTGGAACAGCTTCTGCATAACGGTTTTCCTCCTGTTTTGAAAAATATGGATGATCTCGCTGCCGCACTCTTGCGCTGCCGCCCTCCCTGTGGTATACTACTCAAGATTATAGCAGAGTGACAGGCTGTGTCAAGGAGGTGTTTCGGGTGGCACGGGTCGTACTGGGCTTGTCGGGAGGCGTGGATAGCGCGGCTGCCGCGGTCCTGTTACAGCGTATGGGACATGAGGTTCATGCGCTCTGGATGGACAACGGAACGGGGTCGCCCGAACGTGCGCAGGCGTGTGCAGAAATGTTGGGCCTGCCTTTTGCCGTGTCCGACATGCGCTTAATTTTTGAGCGGGAGGTTACGTCACCCTTTGTCGAGAGCTATTTAAAGGGATATACGCCAAATCCCTGTGTTCTCTGTAATCCGCGCGTGAAGTTCCGCGCGCTGTTTGATTATGCTGCGAAGTATGACTGTGATTTTGTCGCGACAGGGCACTATGCGCGCGCAGAAGACGGTTTTCTTTTCTGCGGTACAGGTCCGCATGATCAAAGCTACATGCTTTACCGACTCCCGCGCGAATGGGTTACCCGTTGCGTGTTTCCCCTAGGCGCATTTTCGTCGAAAGAGGACGTTCGAGCGGTCGCAGGCGAATTCCTGCCTCCTGAGACGAGCCGCGCAGCAGCCAGTATGGACATCTGTTTTATTCCGGACGGGGCACATTGGCAGTATATAGAGTCACGTGGAATCCGATTGCCGGAGGGAGAGTTTGTAGACGACGCAGGCCATGTGCTGGGTATGCACCATGGTATTCACCGCTATACAGTTGGGATGCGGCGCCGACTCGGCATTGCGACGGGTGAGCGCATGTATGTGCGTGCAATTTATCCGGCGACAAACCGAGTTATACTTTCACCGGCGCACGAACCACGGGAGAGTCAGGTAGAGCTTACGGATATGCACTGGTTTTTGGCACCGGAACAAGGCCGTTTGTATTATGCACGTGTGCGTCATTCACGGCGTATGGGGACTGCGGCGTTGGTACCGGATACGGATGGGCGCTGCATACTGCGGGTGTCACCGGAGTGCGGCGTACCTGCGCCTGGGCAGAGCGCGGTACTTTATGATGGGGAAAAAGTCTTGGGCGGGGGGTTCATTGCCCGTGTATTTGAGGAAAGTTTATAAAATGTGCTTGAATTTAGAAACAATTCATGATATATTTTGAGAACTGCAACATGTAGAAACAGGAAACGGTGGTGTCTATGAAAACAAAAACCCGAGTTTTGGCTGGTTTGCTCGCAATTTTACTGTTGGCGTCCATGCTATCAGGCTGTGCGTCCAAGCCGTATGTTATGGTAATTGACGGCATGAAAATCCGGCAGGGAACATTTGCCTATTATTATGGATATAGTTATGCGAATTATTATTCTACGTATGGAGACAGTACCGTTACGTACTATGCGCTGACAAATGTCTGTCAGCATGTAGCGGTTTACCGGCTTTTTGATCAATTTGGCCTTGAGCTGACCGATGAAGACGAGCAGTCGATTGAGGATGCGCGTACGGCAAAAATCGAGGAACTTGGCGGACAAGCCGGTTATGCTGCATTTCTTAAGACAATAGGTCTGACGGATAAGCTTTACCGTGAGATTTTGGCCATCACGCCGATGTATAATCAGTTAAAAGAGTATCTCTACGGTGAAGGCGGTTCTGAGTATATGTCACAGGAGGAAATCCGCCAAACCTATGCAGATTTGTATGTGCATGAGGTTCATATTTTTATTTCTACGGCGGATGTGGAGACCGTAGAAGATCAGGACGCGCTTTATGCTGAGGCAGAAGAAGCTCATGCCCGTGCAGTAGCCGGAGAAAACTTTACAGATCTGATTCTGGAATATGGCGACGACAGTTACATGGCGACATATCCGGAAGATGGTTACTATCTCGCGGAGGGAGATTCCGGTAGTGATGTGATTGATGAGGCGCTTTTTAGTTTAGAAGTTGGCGAGATCAGCGACATTGTTACGACTTCAAACGGGTTCTTCATTTATAAGAGACTTCCGATGGAAGACGATTATCTGGATTCCGTTTTTGAAGACGGTACCATGTATGATTCCTATATTGATACGTCATTGTCTTATTATCTTATGGACGTGATGACGGATTACGATATTGAGTACCTCACGGCATTCTATGAAGTAGACTTTACGACAGCTGCCGCAGCGTTTGTTACGTCGAACTGATTTTGATATCCCGAAAAATTCTGCCAGGAAGAGCCGGCGGAGTTTTTCGGGATTATTTTGGCTTAGTATCAATTTGATATATGCTGAGATTGAAAGAAAGCATGACAAAAAAAGGACGCCGATTTTAGGCAGCGTCCCATAAGGAAGTAAAAAGAATTTTGGTAGGAACCGGCGTGTCAGGTCACGCCGGTTCCGATTCGTTTAGGGACTCCCTTCCAATCTTCAAAGGGATGCGGATTTGCCCCACATAGGTGAAATACAGGTCAATTTGCACCTGCTTCCTTCCGTTCTCCCTTACCGGACTGTGTACCACGATCCTGCTCACAAGCTCATTGAGGATGGCGGCGTCGAGTTCCGGAATATCCAGGTACTTGTCCACCAGCTTCAGAAACTCGTTCACATCGGAAACCTGCCCGGCCTGTGTTTCAATTTCCCGTTCCAGTACGGCGGCAAGCTGCTCAATCTCTGCCTGCTCCTTCTCATATTGGCGGGATAATTTTAGGTACCGGCTGTCAGACAGCTTGCCCAGCACATTGTCCTCATAGATATGCTGGATAATCCGGTCCAAATCCTCCATCCGTTTTTTCGCCCCGGAGAGGGCTTTCTGTTTTTCTGCCAGTTCGGCCTTGCGGCTTTCCTCGTCCTGCGCCAGCATTTCCAGCTTGAAATCCTTCCGGAACATACGGACATAACTCAATGTCTGCCGTATGGTTTCCAGCACAATCCGGTAAAGCACCTGTTCCCGGATATAGTGGATTTTGCAGGAGCCGGTGTTGCTCTTGTAGTTGGAGCAGACGAAATGGTTCTGGCTGTCGTCCTTGTAGCTCTTGCAGGTGCAGAAGTACAGCTTGGCTCCGCAGTCGGCGCAGTAGAGAAGACCGGAGAACATGCTGGTTCTTCCTGTCTTTGTCGGCCTGCGTTTGTTCTTCCGCAGTTCCTGTACCCGTTCCCACTGTCCCTTCTCAATGATGGCGGGCTGGGTGTCCTCAAAAACCCGCTGGTTCTCAACCGGGTTTTCCATCCGCTTTTTGAATTTCAGAGACTTGGTATAGGTCTTGAAGTTCACGGTACAGCCCGTGTACTCCC
>URVL01000092.1 GCA_900551265.1 uncultured Eubacteriales bacterium
GCCCGCCGGCGGGACATTATGCCCCTTGACAATGGCCTCATAGGTCTTGACACGGCCCACGAGATCATCGGACTTAACCGTCAGCATTTCCTGAAGCATATAGGCGGCGCCATAAGCCTCGAGCGCCCAAACCTCCATTTCGCCGAAACGCTGTCCGCCAAACTGCGCCTTACCGCCGAGCGGCTGCTGCGTAACAAGGCTGTACGGGCCGGTGGAACGTGCGTGAATCTTATCGTCAACCAGATGGTGCAGCTTTAAGAAGTACATGTAGCCGACCGTTACGGGATTATCAAACGGTTCCCCGGTCCGTCCATCATAAAGCGTCATCTTGCCGGAGCGGTCGAGCCCGGCCAGGTCAAGCGTTTCCAAAATATCCTCATAGCTCGCGCCGTCAAAGACCGGGGTGGCAATCTTCCAGCCCAGACGTTTTGCCGCATGGCCAAGGTGAACCTCAAGCACCTGTCCGATGTTCATACGGGACGGGACGCCGAGGGGATTCAGTACAATATCAACAGGGGTGCCGTCCGGCAAAAACGGCATATCCTCCTGCGGCAGGATACGGGAAATAACGCCCTTGTTACCATGGCGGCCGGACATTTTATCACCAACGGAAATTTTACGCTTCTGTGCAATATAGCAGCGCACAACCATATTGACGCCAGGCGAAAGCTCGTCTCCGTTTTCGCGGGTAAATACCTTTACATCCACAATAATGCCGCTCTCGCCGTGCGGTACTTTTAAGGACGTATCGCGAACTTCACGGGCCTTTTCCCCAAAGATGGCGCGCAGCAGGCGTTCTTCGGCAGTCAACTCCGTCTCGCCCTTCGGCGTAACCTTGCCGACCAGAATGTCGCCGCTGCGGACCTCCGCGCCAATACGGATAATTCCGCGTTCATCAAGATCCTTCAGCGCGTCGTCGCCAACATTCGGGATGTCGCGTGTGATCTCCTCCGGGCCCAGCTTGGTATCGCGGGACTCGATTTCATACTCCTCGATATGGATCGAGGTGAAAATATCTTCGCGGACCAGGCGCTCATTTAAAAGCACCGCATCCTCATAGTTATAGCCTTCCCAGGTCATAAAGGCGATGAGCATGTTGCGGCCCAGCGCGACTTCGCCTTCCTGTGTAGACGGTCCGTCGGCAATGACGTCGCCCTTTTTCACCTTCATGCCGACCGAGACAATCGGCCGCTGATTGACGCAGGTTCCCTGGTTGGAGCGCAAAAACTTAATCAGGTCATAGCTCACTTCGCCGCGGCCCTCGTACTGAATGACAATCTGGCGGGCGCTGACGCTCTTTACCACGCCGTCTCGCTCTGCAAGCACCACGTTGCCGGAGTCGACGGCAGCCTTGTATTCCATACCGGTGCCAACAATCGGTGCCTCCGGTACAAGCAGCGGAACAGCCTGCTTCTGCATGTTCGAACCCATCAGTGCACGAGTTGCCTCATCGTGCTCCAGGAAGGGGATCATGGCGGTCGCTACGGAGACCATCATGCGGGCCGAACAGTCCATATAATCCACGCGGTCACGGTCAACTTCAATAATTTCATTGCGGTAGCGGCAGGTGACACGCGGATTGGCAAGCCGTCCCTCCTCGTCAAGCGGCTCAATGGCCTGCGCAACGATATACTCATCCTCTATGTCCGCCGTCATATATTGCACTTCATCAGTCAGCTTGCCCGTTGCCTTATCGATCCGGCGGTATGGCGCTTCAATAAAACCGTATTCATTGACCTTCGCATAAGAGGCCAGATAGGAAATCAGGCCAATGTTCGGGCCTTCCGGCGTCTCAATCGGGCACATGCGGCCATAGTGCGAATAGTGCACGTCGCGCACCTCGAAGTTTGCGCGTTCGCGGGAAAGGCCGCCGGGGCCGAGCGCCGACATACGGCGCTTGTGCGTCAGCTCCGCCAGCGGGTTCGTCTGGTCCATAAACTGTGAAAGCGGTGAGGAACCAAAGAACTCCTTGATCGCCGTTGTCACAGGACGGATGTTGATTAAAGACTGCGGCGTAACAATGTCCAGGTCCTGGATCGTCATACGCTCGCGGATCACGCGCTCCATGCGGGAGAAGCCGATCCGGAACTGGTTCTGCAAAAGCTCACCCACCGAACGCAGGCGGCGGTTACCGAGATGATCGATATCGTCCGTATCGCCGATGCCGGAAGCCAGGCCATTTAAGTAGTTGATGGAGGCCAAAATATCCTCAACTGTAATATGCTTCGGAACCAACTCGTCCACATGCTCTGCAAGAGCCTCTTTCAGAGCCTCGTCATCCTCGCACTCCTCACGCAGACGGCAGAACACGTCAAACCGCGCGCGGTCACGGATACCGGCCTCACGCGGATCAAAATCGACAAAATACTTGAGATCCACCGTGCAGTTGGAGAAAATGACAACGGTCTTATCCCCCACGGTAACTTTTACACGGTTGATGCCGGCGCGTTCAATTTCCTGCGCCTGCTCACGCGTAAGCGTCTCGCCGGCCTCAGCCATCAACTCGCCGGTCAGCGGGTTTACGACCGGTTCCGCCAGCGTGCGTCCTGTCAGGCGCGGCGCAAGCGCCATCTTCTTATTGAACTTATAGCGGCCGACGTTGGAAAGGTCATAGCGCCGCGGATCAAAAAAGAGGTTGTTGATCAGGGTGCGCGCAGAGTCCACAGTCGGCGGTTCGCCCGGACGCAGGCGTTTGTAAATTTCAATCATCGCCTCGTCGGCGGTATGCGCAATGTCCTTATCAAGCGTCGCAACCAGACGCTCGTCCTCGCCAAACATCTCCAGGATTTCCGCGTTTGTGGTCACGCCGATGGAACGAATCAGCGAGGTGACGGGGAGTTTTCGGTTTTTATCGATACGCACATAGAAGATATCAGAGAGGTCGGTCTCATACTCAATCCAGGCGCCGCGGTATGGGATAACGGTCGCAGCGTAGACCTCTTTCTCGGATTTGTCCGCATGCGCCTCAAAGTACATACCGGGGCTGCGGACGATCTGCGAGACAATCACGCGTTCGGCGCCGTTGATCACAAAGGTACCGGAGTGCGTCATCAGCGGGAAATCTCCCATGAAGATTTCCTGTTCCTTGATCTCCTCGGTCTCGCGGTTGCGAAGGCGCATGCGCACCTTTAAGGGCGCGGCGTAGGTCGCGTCGCGCTCCTTGCATTCTTCGACGGTATATTTGGGTTTTTCATCGAGAGAATAGTCAATAAAGCTAAGCTCCAGATTTCCGGTATAGTCCGTGATGGCCGCCATATCACGGAAGACCTCGCGAAGCCCGGTATCGAGGAACCACTGATAGGAATTCTTCTGGATTTCAATCAGGTTCGGCATCTCGATGGCTTCGGAAAGCCTCGCATAACTCTTGCGGACAGTCCTGCCGCAGTGTATGTCGTGTACCATTCGCTTCTTCACTCCACTTCATCGGCCGGCAATATTAAACACCGGGTTGTGTTGTTACTTTTGTGGCATTGGTCTTGTAAAGCCATGCAAAACATACTATAATAGCTCCATACTATGAGGCGAAAGTTGTAGCGGTCTTCTTAAGACACGGCTATATCGCCACATTATACGGAATTATATTATATCATGGCAAAATTGCGAAATCAATCGCAGTTTCGTACAATTTGAAAACTGTTTACAGTTTATTTTTGGACAAATTGAGAGCCGGGTTATGCACCCGGCTTTTTTTCGTTTCTGTTACAGATGACAGTTCAGTTTTAAATACATCCTGGAGATCGCGGCGCTCTCATAGTCGTTGATCTCCGCACAGGGCGGCGGCATGCCCACGCAGGCAAAGCCCTCATAGCCGTGCGCCTGAAGCACTTTCAGATACCCTTTGACGTTCACCGTACCAAACCCCAAAGGCACAAAAGAGCGTCTGCCAAACAGAGGCGCATTCTTCTCCACCGTCGGATCGACATCCTTGAGATGGATATAGGCGACACGGCCGATGTAAGTCTCCAGCTGAACAATCGGGTCAACACCCGCCAGCGTAGCGTGTCCACAGTCCAGGCAGAGCTTCACCGTTTCCGGATCCGTATGCCCTGCGAAAAAGTCCACCTCTTCCGCCGTCGCCACATCCGTATAGGCATGTGGATTATAGCAGAAAGTCACGCCGTGCGCCGCGGCATAGGCGCCCACCCGATTACACAGCTCCGCCTGCCGGCGAATAGCCGCCCAATCTACAGGACGGTCTCCCATATCCCGTCCCAACTCCCAATTCGGGCTCATGCTGATCAGGTAGTCCGCACCGGCAGCGGCTACAAAGTCCACATAGGAGGCAAGCGTTTCATATCCCTCATCCAAATTGGAATACAGCGCGGCAAACGACGCGCCATAGGACGCACAAATGCGCGAAACTTCCTCCGGCTCGTCAAAATACGGCACTATAAAAGACGCCATATTTTCTAGATATCGATACCCCAAATGCGTCAATTCCCGGACGCTTTGTTCAAAGGTGCGGCGGATTGCATTCCGGTTTCCGGCCAATTCGCGCAGCCACATCCATCCTGTATAGGCAATCTTCATAGAAACTCCCCCTTTATCACGATTGTACCACGACTACGCATACCGGTCAATCCGTTCCAGCTCCGCCAGTGTTCCACATAAAAACGCAAACCCGGCAGGCGTCGGTTCTGTTTTCCGTTCTGAATGGTCGGGTCACAGGCGGCTCCTGTGAATCCCGAAGCGCCGCATACTGCGGCAGAAACGTTGAACTTTCGCTTACCGGGTTCTCTTATGATTCAGTTTTTCCGTCTCGCGGTTACAAAAACGTCGCGAGCAGCCAGCCCAGGGCTCCCATGGCGAGCCCCACCGCTGCATATGGGACGTATTTCCAGTATCCGCGCCGGGAATGGCTGCGCATATAGCCCCGCGCAACGCGGCACGCCTCTCCCAAAATGTCTTCCGCGGTCACCCCGCTCTCCCGCAGCGCGTCGTCTTTCAGGATAAAGATTGCCTCCTCAAATACGCGCTTGTCCGGCGATTTTACAACGACAACACGGCGAGCCATGCCTTTCACCATGTATATTCCTCCCCTCAAAGGCCTTTGAGGGTATTTTTAACAGGATTTCGCTGATTATACCTATGGTGTCAAGATCTTATCAATCGGTCAAAACTTGCCAAACACCCCCTTCCAATTCATGCGCGCATGGCGGACAGCTTTAAGACAAGTACGGTCATATCATCCCGTCCGCCTGTGCGCTCCGTTCCGGCGTCAAGTATCTCAGACGCAAGACTTGCCGCACTCGTAAATCTGTGATCCGACAAAAGCGCCGTCAGCCAGGCGTCTGAATCGTTTTCCGTCAGTCCGTCGGAAACCATGACAACGATGTCTCCCACCTCCAGCATAAGCCTGGAGTAATCCGCGTCCGGCGCCTCGCTCGGCAAGCCGACGGGCATGGAACCCGAGCATATCCGCCGAACACCTTTTCCCGACGTGGAACATACGTAGGTCGGCGCGGCGCCGCACTTATAGCACTCGCCCTCTCCCGTATGCAGGTCGACGCACAGAATATCGCAGGTTGTAAAGGTATCGCCGCCGCATTTAACGGCAAACGCGGGATTGAGCAGTCCCAGCGCCGTACGGACGGAGACTCCCGCGCGCAGGAAGCCCTCCATCATACGCACAAACGCGGCGCTTTCCCGCGCGGCGTCCGAGCCGCTGCCCATACCGTCGGCAATTATCATATAGAGCTTTCCGTCGTCCGTGCGAAAATAGGCGGCGCTGTCCCCTGACTCATCCTCGCCCCGGCGCTGTTTGAGTCCAACACCCACCACCGCACGTAAAGTCTCCGCTTCACGCAGCACGATCGTCTCTCCTTCCCCGCCTGAGGCGCGCATATTGCGCCCTGTGACGGAACTGACAATATCCTCAATTCCTTCGAGCATCGCACGCGGAATTTCAGCGGTGGTGTAAAGGCGGCATTTGTAATCTCCGCCCGCCTTCACAATGTCCGCCTGAATTGCAATACCCTGTGCCGCCAGCGCACGGCGCAGTTCTCGGGTTTCCTGTTCCGCGACTCCCGTATCGGCCGACAGCTCCTCCGATATTTCCGCCAAAACCTGCGTCATGGCGTCATACTGTGCGCCAAGCAGCCTGGCGTCGTCCGCCGCACGGCGGCGGTAACGGCTGCGTGACTCACGCAGCGCGATATTCTCATTGATGTTCGCAACAAATTCTCCCAGATTCTCACAGCGTGCCGTAAAGAAGGGCGGAAAATCCTGCGCGTGGGCCCGACCGCGGCTTCGGATTTTTTCTGCCGCTTCGTTTAAGGCATTTCTGGTCGACTGGTAGTCACGATTCCAACAAAGATTATTGATGCGGCAGTTTCTGCACACCCGCTCTACCGCGATGTCATAGGACGAAATTGGAATATCGTCCGGCGGTGCCTGCTCTCTTATCCGCACGGAGTCGCCAACCGTCTCAAATGCCGCAGTCAGCGCCTGCAACTTTAAAAGCGCCGCCTTTTCTGCGCCCGCCGCCGGACGCGCAGGCGCCAGCGCGCCGATGGCCGCTGCCGGTGCGCACGCCAGCTGCTGCGCACGTGCCGTCGTGCTGCGGCTTGCCAGGAACCAGATAACGCCCATCGCGAAGCATTCATATAAGACTGCCAGAGGCGCGTCCGGCCATGCCCATGGCATCAGCGCGGCATGCGCCGCCGTAAAGCAGAAGGTCGTCCAAAATGCGCCATAGCGCCGGAAGGCTCCCGCAAAAAGGCCGGACGCAGCGTATACAAGCGCTACAGACGGTGTACCCAACACGGTAAGATCAATTGCAAGGCCTGATACGAGACCTGTCGCGCAGCCATACAGCGGGCCGGCGGCAGCCGCAAGGCTGAGCGTCAGGAAAAGTCCCGCCATGCGCCCGAACGACATCCCGAAAAACGGCGTAAAGTCCGCCAAAACCAGCACGAGCGAAATTCCCGAGGCGACTACCGCCGTGCGGCGCGACGCCACTGTGCGCATACCGGAACCGGCGCTGTTCGGTGGTTTCTCCCGCTTTTCATCACGGGGCCCATATAAGGCGTCGATCACAGGTATGTAGAAAAAGGCAGCGCATGCGGTGATTGCGGCTTCACAGCCGAATAAGAGCAGATCGCCAAGTCCCGGAGACGCCGCAAGCAAATAGACGAGATTCGTCAGCACCAGCGATCCTCCCGCAACGGTCGGTGCAAACCAAAGCCGTTTTGGGAAGACGGTCCCCCGGAAAATCAGCCCGGCGGCGTAACAGAGAATCGACGCCGCGCAATACTTCATCCCGTCTATCGCGCCGCCTGCAATGAGATACCCCACCACTGCACCTGCCAGCGCCGCTCCGGGCATCAGCCGCCGCAGGTGTTTCCCGTAAAACGGATAACAGGCCGCGGCCGTGACAAAAGCCACGCCAAAAGGTGCAAAACGCCCGAGGAATTTTCCCTGCGCGAGCAAGAGTGCTACAGAAAACTGCAGAATCAGGGTGACGACAAGCGTAATGGTGGGGTTGCCAAACAGCTCGGCCGCACGGGGAAGTGCGGACGTAAGTCCAGCGCCGCCGCCCCATTTTGTATGCCCGCTCGCCCGCATTCTTTTGTGTTCCACTTTCGTATTCCTCCGTACATACAGGATAGCGTTTAGCTTGTCCTTATTGTACGGCCTCCGGCGCTGTAGATTTTGCCAAACCCCGCTGTCGGGATTTTGGATTCGTCCGACGGCGGTAAATAAAATGAAGCGCGCCCACTCGCGCGTGCTCGTCCTTCCTCGCCGCCGGATTCCGTACGGAGCGCCGGGTTTCCTGGCAGTTTGACGGAGCTGCAGAGTTATTTTCAGCGCGGGAAATGGAAGAGGGCAAATGCCGCGTTATTCTGCAATCTGCCGGAGCATCACGGGTAAATACGGGATTTGCAACCATACGCCGTCGAGAAATTGGAGGCGGAGCGTGGTGCGGCGCAAGCGCATGATGCCTTGACCGTCGGACCCCAACACAAGTAAAACGCCTCACATTAAAAAACAGCGTAACGCTTACAGCACTATATAAAAAACCTGCCCCCGGAAAATCCGGGGGCAGGTTTTATCCAATACACGTCGGTAATCTTCAGACAATCATCGTCTTAACGCCGTCAAGCTGGCCTTTACGGAGCGCAAGATCTGTCTCAACGCCGCAGCAGGTAAGCTTATAGTCTCCGCGGTAGCCTTCGACTACGGCTTCGCCGTTTTCATCGGTAACGACCTCGGTATTCGTCCACCACTGCTTTTTCACAAGGTCATAGACCGCGTCATAAACCGGCTTTGTGGAGCCGTCCTTCCGCAGGAAACCAGCCGGCGCGCCAAGCCAACCGCCGTCGACGAACTCCCAGGTATAGGCAGTACAGACAAGCGGGTGCGAGAAGAGGATCTCATACATCTCGACAAACTGCTGTGCCTGACGGTCCTCGCCTTCCGGAGTCG
>URVL01000093.1 GCA_900551265.1 uncultured Eubacteriales bacterium
GGCGAGTTAAATATATCAAACTCTCTTTATAATAAATGTTAGACTTTACTAACCAGAATGTCAATGCGTTTTTAGCCGTAAAAGTATATTTTTTTGTACACAAATTCCGACGTTCCAGAGTTTTTCGCTATGCAATACGTCTTGCAAAAAAAAAAGAATCGTGTTATAACATGACTAACAAAAAGTTAGCTTGCCCTAACCACATTAACGCACGATGCGGTTAGAGCTATCTAATATTAATTCTATGTTAGGAGGAAAAGATTATGGATTTGAAGAAAATTGGTTTATTTGCCGGTGGTGTGTTGTTTGGAACGGCCGGAATCAAGGCACTGAGCAGCAAGGATGCGAAAAAAGCGTACACTCAGACCACGGCGGCTGCATTGAGAGTAAAGGACAGCGTGATGAATACGGTAACCGCTGTGCGGGAGAATGCAGATGACATCTATGCCGGCGCTCAGGCGATTAATGAACAGCGTGCCGGGGAAGAATGCTGCGCTGTCATTGAAGATGCTTCAGAGGAAGCAGAGGAAGATGCAGAGGAAACCTGCGATTCCACAGAGGAGCCTTGCGAAGAAGCGACGGAAGAATGCTCCGAAAAAGCGGAGGGAAGCGAGGCGGAGTAACGCATGAAATGTACGATTTTACATGATTTGCCCGGGCGGCTTCGAGTCCATCTGTGCTGCGGCCGAATGACGCTGCGGCAGGCGGATGTGCTGGAATACTATCTGCGGGCTGTGGACGGTGTAAAATCCGTCAAAGTCTATGACCGTACCCGGGATGCAATTGTAGTGTATTCTGCGGAGCGGGAAAGCGTCATCCGGGCATTGGCGAGATTTTCCTTTGAAAAAGCGGAAAAGATGGATCTGGTTCCGGAGCATACCTCCCGAGAACTCAACCGGGAGTTTGAGGATCAGCTGGCCGGTACCGTCATGCGCCGGTGCATTTCGAAGATGTTTTTACCGGTTCCGCTGACATCGGCCATCGCCGCAGTTCGCTCGGTGAAGTACATCAAGGCCGGACTTTCCGCATTGTGGCATCGAAATCTGTCCGTTGCCGTATTGGACGGCACCGCGGTAACGGTGTCCATGCTAAGAGGAGACTTTGCTACGGCCGGTTCGGTGATGTTCATGCTGCGGCTAGGCGAAATCCTGGAGGAATGGACTCACAAAAAGTCCGTGGCCGATCTGGCCTCCGCCATGAGCTTAAATGTGGATAAGGTTTGGCTGCAAAAAGAAGATTCGGAAGTGCTGACCGACATCCGAGAAATCTGTCCCGGCGACCGCATCGTGATTCGCACCGGCGGTATGATTCCGCTGGACGGCAAGGTGCTGGAAGGGGAGGCCATGGTGAACCAGTCCTCTCTCACCGGAGAGTCCATGCCGGTTGCTAAGCGTCCGGGAAGTCCCGTGTATGCCGGAACCGTTGTGGAAGAAGGCCGATGCGTCATCACCGTGGAGAAGGCCTCCGGAAGCGGCCGTTATGACCGGGTGGTTCGCATGATTGAAGAATCGGAAAAGCTGAAATCCACCGCCGAAGATAAAGCCGCCCGAATGGCCGACAAACTGGTTCCCTACACCTTTGGCGGTACGGCACTGACCTATCTGGTAACGCGAGATGTGACCAAGATGCTGGCAGTGCTGATGGTGGACTTTTCCTGTGCCTTGAAGCTGGCCATTCCGATTGCAGTGTTATCCGCCATGCGGGAAAGCAGCGGACACAATATTTCCGTCAAAGGCGGACGCTTTCTGGAAGTCGTGGCCGATGCGGACACCATCGTATTCGATAAGACCGGAACACTGACCAATGCGACCCCTACCGTCGCACAAGTGGTTCCTTTTGGCGGACGAGATGAAGCCGAGATGCTGCGTCTTGCCGCCTGCCTGGAGGAGCACTATCCGCACTCCATGGCCAATGCGGTGGTGGCAGCGGCAAAACAGCGTGGCTTAACCCATGAAGAGTATCATTCGCAGGTGCAGTATGTGGTGGCTCACGGTATTTCCAGCATGGTCGAGGACAAAAAGGTCATCATTGGCAGCGCGCACTTTGTCTTTGAGGACGAAGGCTGCCGCATTCCGGAAGGAGAACAGAAAAAGTATGACGACTTGCCGGCTGCGTATTCGCACCTCTATCTCTGTATTGACGGAGAACTGGCGGCGGTCATCTGTATTTACGACCCGCTTCGCCCGGAAGCACGGGATGCAGTCCGAGAACTGCATAACTGCGGCTTTACTAACGTGGTTATGATGACCGGCGATAATCGCCGCACGGCGGAAGCCATTGCACAAGAGGTCGGCGTAGATGCCGTGTATGCCGAAGTTCTTCCGGAGGACAAGGCGGCCTTTATTCGAAGCGAAAAGGAGAAGGGCCATACGGTTATCATGGTGGGTGACGGGGTCAACGACTCTCCGGCGCTGTCGGAGGCAGATGCCGGCATTGCAATCTCCACCGGAGCGGCGATTGCCCGCGAGATTTCCGACATCACCATTGCGTCGGAGGACCTCTTCGAACTGGTGACACTCCGCAAGCTCGGCGTTGCCTTGATGAATCGCATTCACAGAAGTTATCGCTTCATTGTGGGCTTTAACCTGTCGCTGATTGCACTGGGCGTCGGAGGCGTGCTGCAGCCGACAACTTCGGCACTGCTGCACAATGGATCTACGCTGGGCATCAGCTTGAAGAATATGACCAATCTGTTAACAGAAGGTGAAACCGCTCAAAGTAAATAGATGAACAGGAGAGCAGAGGGACAAAGGATTGTTTCTCTGCTCTTTCAGTAGGGAGCGGAATGCCTCACTTAAGACATTTTGCAAGGAGTAATTGTTGTGATAAAAATACTCTATCATGATGGACTATCCGGTGCAGCGGAGTTGTCCGGGCAAACCGATGTTTTTGAGAATGCTTCCGGAAACGGCGAGATACACTGTTATCGCTTATTTGACGGTGTTACCCTTATGCGGATGCGGCTGGAGATGGAAAGGTATACGGAGGTCCGTACTCGGACCGATGTGTTGGAAATAAATTTCTGTGCCGGCGGCCGTTTTGAAACCCAGTTTTCAATGCAGGACCACGTTCTTATGAAGCCGGGAGATATGGCTGTCAGCTGTTATGATGGGTATCACGGCAAGAGATCAGAGTCATGGTTTCCGCTGGGATATTACGAGGGCATCTGCTTGGAAATCGAACCATCGGAAGCCGGACGGTGGATGCAACGGAATGCACCGGCTTTTTCTGTAGATTTTAAGTCTCTAAAGGAGAATCTTCTGGGAAATAAATGGTATCTGAGCAGTTCGGCCGGACCTCGCTGCGAGCACGTATTTCGGGAGCTTTACGAAAGTATGGACTATATGAAGCCGTGTTTTTCCAGGCTTAAGGTACTGGAACTGCTGATGCTGCTAAGCGATATTCCACGTATGGATCGGGAGAAGATGTATTGCTCGGTACGACAGGTGGAACTGATTCGACATCTTCGCGATCATCTAGTCATGGAGCGGGAACACTACGTATCCCTTGCTCAGTTGGCGACAGAGCACGATATTTCCGTATCTCATATGCAAAAATTGTTCAAGCAGATATACGGTGTCCCCGTGTATCGCTATATCAAAGAGTATCGGCTGGAACAAGCCGCTGTAGAGCTGGTTCAAACAAGAAAACTTGTGACACAGATTGCACAGGAAAATGGATATGATAATGCCAGCAAGTTTTCTGAGAGTTTTAAAAAACGGTATGGCATGACTCCGTCGCAATATCGTATCAATGCAAAGAACATGGAGAAACGGAGCAAGTGAACGAAAATGGAGTAGTCGCAGTTTCGGAAGATGTGGTAAAGTTTTCCTGGTTAGAAAGCACTAACTGAAAAAATTAAAGGAGGCATTACTACATTGAAAAAGCAATCTAATTTATCTCGGTTGCTGGACTATGCCGGGAAATACAGAATTCTGACCTATCTTTCGTGGATGTTTTCCGCCGTCAGTGCGCTGTTGGCATTGGTACCGTTCTGGTATATTTGGCGTATTCTAAAGGAGATTATCGAAGTGGCGCCGCGGTATGAAAATGCTGTTCATGTGACACAATACGGCTGGATGGCGGTCGCCGCTGCGATTGCTTCTGTATTGGTGTACATCACCGGGCTGATGTGTTCGCATCTTGCGGCATTTCGGATTGCCACCAATTTGCGTCTTTCCATGACGAATCACGTCGCGGTGCTTCCGCTGGGTGTAATCGAACGGTTTGGAAGCGGCAAACTGCGCCGAATCATTTCCGAGACTGCCGGGGCAACGGAAACGTATCTGGCGCACCAACTGCCGGACAAGGCGAAGGCGATGGCAACGATTGTCGGTCTGTTGGCATTGCTCCTGATTTTTGATTGGCGATTAGGACTTTTGAGTCTCGTGCCGGTGGCACTCGCTTTTCTTGTTATGACTCGTATGACCGGAGCGAAAATGCAGGAGCAGATGACGCAATACCAGAATGCACTTGCGGATATGTCCAACGAAGCGGTGGAGTATGTACGAGGGATACCTGTCGTCAAAACGTTTGGACAGACCGTGTTTTCTTTTAAAAAATTTAAGCAAACGATCGATAATTACGAGCGTTGGGTTGTCGCTTATACGAAGCAGCTGCGTTGGCCCATGACATTCTATACGTTGGCGGTGAACAGCGTGTTTGTATTCCTGATTGCCGGCGGCTTCGTACTTTCTTATAGAGGTGCGGACAACGAGATGCTGCTGAACATCCTTTTTTACATCATCATTACGCCCGTCATTTCTCTGACGCTTACCAAGCTGATGTTCATGAGTGAAAACGGGATGATTGTGCAGGACGCAATCAACCGAATTGACAGTGTGATGCAGAGCCAGGGCCTTTCGCAGCCGACTGTTCCGCAGCATCCAAAGGATCATTCTGTTGTACTGTCCCATGTCACCTTCAGTTATGATGGTACAAAAAATGCGTTAGAAGATGTTTCACTGTCAATTGGTGTGGGACAAACCGCTGCGTTTGTAGGTCCGTCCGGCTGCGGAAAAACTACGTTAGCAGCATTGATTGCTCGATTTTTTGACCCGCAAAGCGGCAGTATTTCCATTGGCGGCGTAAATGTAAAGGATATTGAAAAAAACGAGTTGATGGATACCATATCCTTTGTGTTCCAGGACAGCCATCTCATTAAGGGAAGTATTCTGGATAATGTTCGGATGGGAAAGCCCGATGCTTCGGAGGAGGAAGTGATGGCTACATTCAAAGCCGCACAGTGCATGGATATCGTTGAGAAGTTTCCGGATGGTGTAAATACGATAATCAGTTCGCAGGGAATTTACCTTTCCGGCGGCGAGACCCAACGGTTGACCGTAGCACGTGCAATGCTGAAAAATGCACCGGTGCTGATTCTGGACGAGGCAACTGCTTTTGCAGATCCCGATAATGAGACGAAAGTGCAGGCGGCTTTCAACGAGCTGGTAGTGGGCCGTACCGTCATCATGATTGCTCATCGCTTGACTACCGTTGTAAACGCGGACCTCATTTTTGTGCTGAAGGACGGTCATCTGGAAGAGAGCGGCAGCTTTGCGGAATTGTCCGGGCAAAAGAACAGTCTTTTTGGAACCATGTGGGAGAACTATCAGAAGTCCGTCCGCTGGAAAGTGGCAAAGGAGGCCGAATGATGATGAAGTATTTGCAGAGACGTTACGCCGTTTCCCGAAAGGGAGCCGCGGACATTATCAAGGGGAGTTTAAGCTGTGCCTTGCAAAATGTTTCCTTCATGCTGCCGGTGTGCTTGCTGTATTATCTGGTAGGGGATATTATGGCGGGCACGTTGACGGCAGAGAGAATCCCGTTCTATGCAGTCGGTTGTATTGTGGCAGCGTTTTTCATTGTTATTTGTACGCGACTTGAATACGACAACACCTACCTTGTCACCTATGTGGAATCCGGCGTGCGCCGGGTGGGGCTTGCGGAAAAATTGCGGAAGATTCCGCTCTCCTTCTTTGGAAAGAAAGACCTTGCGGATTTGACATCGTCCATCATGAATGACTGTGCTGTGCTGGAACAAAGTCAGTCTCACTTCGTTGCACCGTTGTATGGTGCGATTCTCTCTACTACGGGCATCTCGATATCCATACTGGTTTTTAACTGGCGCATGGCACTGGCTGCTATTTGGCCTCTTCCGATAGCGTTTGCCATTGTGGCATTGGCTTCCGGTGTGCACAAGAGCTTATCCCGAAAGGCGATGATGGCGAAAATCATATGTGAAGACGGGATACAGGAATGCATAGAGTCTATGCCTGATCTGCGTGCAGCCAATGCTGAAATCGGATATCTTGTCGGATTGGAAAAGAAAATCCGCGGCGTGGAGAACCGACTCATTAAAAGTGAGCTGGGAACGGCCATCTTCGTGGTTTCCGCAGCACTGGTTCTGCGACTTGGAATTGCTACTACAGCCCTTGCAGGTGCCGCTTTGCTGGTAACAGGAGAAATAAACGTTCTGACTTTCTTTATGTTTCTGCTGGTGGTGTCGCGGTTATACGATCCGTTGGAAGGCACGCTTCAAAACCTTGCCGCTATCATTGCCACAAACAGTAATATTGAGCGAATGAATGAGATTTTGGACTGCCCTGTGCAGACCGGCAGTGAGCATCTTACGAATCAGAATTGCGATATCGAATTTCATCATGTGGGTTTTTCGTATCAGAATGGCGAAACAGTGCTTCGGGATGTATCTTTTATTGCGAAACAGGGACAGGTCACGGCACTTGTGGGCCCTTCCGGAGGTGGAAAGACGACGGTTTCCCGTCTGGCGGCACGATTCTGGGATATTGACCGGGGCATGATTACCGTAGGCGGTATGGATGTGTCGAAAATCGATCCGGAAAAGCTGATGAGTCTCTATTCTATCGTATTCCAAGATGTGACGCTGTTTAACAACAGCATTTTGGAAAATATTCGTATCGGCCGTAAAGATGCTACGGATGAGGAGGTCATTGCGGCGGCGAAGCTCGCCAATGTAGACAGTTTTGCTGAAAAATTGCCGGACGGTTGGAACGCCAACATTGGGGAGAACGGCTGCGAGCTCTCCGGCGGCGAGCGACAGCGAATCTCTATTGCCCGTGCTTTCCTGAAGGATGCACCGATTATTCTGTTGGACGAGGCGACGGCCAGTCTGGATGTTGAGAATGAGACGGTAATTCAGGAAGCTCTTTCCCGCCTCATCAAAGATAAAACTGTCCTCATGATTGCCCATCGGATGCGTACCGTTTCCGGTGCAGACCGGATTGTGGTGCTCAAGGACGGTGCGATTGCAGAGCAGGGAGCTCCCGCACAGCTCTTGCAGGAGGATGGTATTTTCAATCACGTGATGCAGCTCCAGAAAGAGAGTCAAAATTGGACGCTTCGACGGGCGTGAAACTCTTTTTACAAAAAAAGACAATAATTGACAGAAACCTCTTGACTCGTAAGTGACTTTCGGGTTTACATTATACTCAGATTAGAGGATAATGCGTATGAGAAGGAGGATGAATTCATGCGTACCGGCGAAGTTGAGAAGCTTACCGAGGTTAAGGAAGCGAACATCAAATTCTACGAGCGAGAGGGATTGATAAATCCTCGGCGAAATGAGAATGGGTACAGGGATTTTTCGGATGAGGATGTGAAGATAATTAACCGGATTAAGACGCTTCGAATGCTTGACGTTCCGATTCCGAAGATCAAAAAATTGTTTGACGGAGAGGTTCAGCTGAAGGAGATTCTGGAGGAGCACTTGAGTGAGATGAACCTTCAGGCGAAGGCACTGGATAACCGAATGGAATCTTGCCGGAGAATAATAAAAGAAGGTATGGAGCTTGTCGATATTTCACCGGAAGTTCTTTCGGGAAATCAAGAGGAATGGTCGGAAAAGCTGCGGCACGTCGTTGATGAAGATATTGATAAACGCTTTATTCTAAAAGGCGTTGCTTTTACCACAGCGTTTGCCGTTTGTGTTAAATTTACGGTGGTGGTGCTAACCATGGGTGGGTTCTCGCAGCAAGACACAGTGTTCTGTTTTTTTGGCGGAATGCTGGCGATTTTATGCGGATTTGTGTATATTTTTGCGGAAGCCTTGACCAAGCAGGATTTCTTGTATGCGTGGGGCAAGAACTGGGGAGGGTCCGGAATGGGCGGACTGGCCAATTCGTATTCGATTCTCGGCATCGGGGTTGGTTTGGCCGGAACCACGTGGCCGCTCTGGGGCGGCCTGCTGATTGCGTGCATTGCCCTTTCTGCAATTATCCGAATGGTGCTGATGCATGTAATAAAAGAAGCAGAGCGTCAGAAATGAAAGCACGACAAATGAATCCTGGATTCCCGAATAACCACACTAGC
>URVL01000094.1 GCA_900551265.1 uncultured Eubacteriales bacterium
TGACCTGCGATAACATTCTGGTCACACCGAAGGGCGGTATCTGCGTGATCGATTACGCGGATGCGCTGACGGCGCCGCCGGAGGTAGAGCTCGCCTGCGTAATATGCGAGGCGTTTCATCTGGAAAAGGCGTTTTTAAAGGGCTTTTTCGGCGACTATGATCCGCGGGCGCTTGCCGAAACCTGTCTCGCGGGGCTTTTGCTCCACGACTTCGGCGCGAATATCATCTGCGACCGCCTCGCCGCGCCGGAAGAGCTAAAAAGTCTGGCCGCGCTGCGCAGGAAGATCCGAGACCGGCTGGACGTATCCTGGTTTGAACACACCGGAAAGGAATGATCCAATATGAGCAAGATCAAGTATCCCGAGCTTGCGCCGCAGGGCGCAAAGAAAATTGAATGGGTGCGCGACTATATGCCCGTCCTCCGTGCGCTGGAGGAAACGTACCGCGAGACGAAGCCGTTTGCCGGTATGCGCGTGGCCGTATGCGTGCATCTGGAGGCCAAAACCGCGTACCTCTGTCAGGTGCTGCGCGCCGCGGGCGCGGAGGTGTCCGTCACGGGCTGTAACCCGCTTTCCACTAAGGACGAAATTGCTGCGGCGCTTTATGCCGAGGACTTCGATGTCTGCGGCTGGTTTGACGCGACGATGGACGAGTACCATGAGCACGTCCGTCACACGCTGTCCTGCCGCCCCCACATCATCATAGACGACGGCGGCGATTTCGTCGCCATGCTGCACGGTGAGCACCCGGAGTACGGAGAAAACCTGATCGGCGGCTGCGAGGAGACGACAACAGGCATCCACCGCCTGAAAGCGCGCGCCGCAGCGGGAACGCTGAAGTTCCCGATGATGGCCGTCAACGATGCCGACTGCAAGCACCTTTTTGATAATCATCATGGCACCGGCCAGTCTACCTGGGACGCCATCATGTTTACGACGAACGTCATGGTTTCGGGAAAGACCGTCGTAGTCGCCGGTTACGGCAACTGCGGCAGCGGAATCGCCCTGCGCGCCAAGGGGCTCGGCGCAAATGTGATCGTTACAGAGGTCAATCCCCATCGTGCGCTTGAGGCAGCGATGGATGGCTTCCGCGTGATGAAAATGGACGACGCGGCGCCCCTGGGCGATATCTTTGTCACCGCGACCGGCTGCCGTGACGTAATCACGCGCCGCCACTTTGAGAAGATGAAAAACGACGCAATCGTAGCAAACTCCGGTCATTTTGACGTGGAGTACAATTTAAACGATCTTGCCGCCATATCGGTCGAGCATTGGGAGCGCAAGCCCTTCATTGAGGGCTACCGGCTGGCCGACGGGCGCATCATCAACTCCATGGCCGACGGCCGCCTTGTGAATATCTCGGCCGGAAACGGCCATCCGGCGGATATCATGGACCTCAGTTTTGCCATTCAGTTCATGAGCTGCCTTTACATGAAAGAGCACGGCCGCACGCTGGCGCCGGGACTCTACAACGTCCCGGCGGAGATTGACCATGAGATTGCGTTTATTAAGGCGCGGGCCATGGGTCTCGGCATCGATGTTCTCACGCCTGAGCAGGAGGCATATCTCGCGGGCATGTAAGCGGCGCCGCCGGAAACAGACCGAAAAAGCGGCAGGCGGAAACCAAAAGGTTTCCGCCTGCTTTTTTATGCTGTGTATCATTCTTCAATTTCAATGGCGTCATAACCCATGGCAACCAGGAAGCGGTTGTAGCGGGCCTGCATGACGTTATAGTATTCCTGAAGGCCCAGGTTATCATACGCGTACTGGATTTGCTCGTCAATCTGATCGATGGAGGTCTCGCCAATGATTGCATTGGTGGTCATTTCGAGCAGATACGTGTCAACCAGGTCGGTCTTATACATGCTGATGACCTGTGCCTCCTCCGTAGTCGGCAGGGTCACGAAGGAATAGACGATCGTCGGGTTGAAGTTCTCCTGACCAAAGTCGGAGAGAATGTGCAGGAACTTGGTGGCGGGCGAATCATCGTCCCAGTCATACACTTCCTGCCACTCTTCCTTGGTCATAAACTCTTCCGTATAGCACTCGTTGTTGGCAATCGCCTCGTCCACGGAACCGTACTCCTGGCACTGAATGCCCCATACGTTGTCAATATGAACGCTCGGCAGGCCATTGTAGTCCAGATATGTAGTACGCGGCGCGGCATACTCGTCCTGTTCCTTGGTCAGCTGATAGGTCGTGATGGTACCGTCGTCATTCCAATCATAGGCAACGCCCTCAATGCCGTGCTCAAAGAGCATCGCAAACTGCTGGCTGTGCGTGAAGTCAACAAAGCGGGCGGCTGCTTCCAGGTCTACGTCTGCACGGAATGTGATACCGGGGCCTCCGGCCACGCACTCCTGTGCGATGAAGCGCGGCGTAATACCGTCTACCGCCTGAATGATGGGCATCGGCTCGTAATCAGCGTTCGGATCGCCGGTTTCAGTACGCCACAGGTAATCCTGCATCATTGTATAAGCGGAGACATAGTCGCCGCCGCAGTATACGCCGTAACTCCAGGCGCTGCCGCCTTCATTATTGAGGACGGTGCCGTCGTTATAGAGAGAGTTCATATAGGTCAGCCACGGCTTATAGCCTTCCATCAGGCACGGTACCTCGATGACGCCGGTACCCGGATTTTCCTTAAAGTCGCCGTTGGGCAGGCCGAACCACTGCGCAATACCGCTCTGGTAACAGGTTTCAAAACCTACATGCGCCACCAGGCGCTCATCCGCCGCACCGTTGCCGTTGACATCGTTCTGCTGGAACGCAAGCAGCGCCTGACGGAACTCGTCCGTACTCTGCGGCATGGAAAGATCCAACTTGTCCAACCAGTCCTGACGGATATTCACGCTGTAACAGCCGTGCACCTGAACGGCAACGCGCTGATCCATACTGGAATTGGAGAGATCCATGGACTTTGCGGTATTGTTACCAACTTTGATATAATACCAGTTTCCGTCTTCATACATGGCCCACGCCTTTAAGTACTCAAGCGGGCCGCCCGGTTCAAACAGCTCGGCCGCTGATTCGGAATAGGCGAGGATATCGTCCATGGGCGTAAAGCGGCCCTGATTGATCATTTCGACGACGGTATAGTCCGCCAGGGTTGTGGAATTCCCCTGTGAGAAGAAGGAATCTGGCAACGCGTTACCGGCAATCAGGCCGTTGAGTGTCGTCAGATAGGCGTTGGAATCTACTGCACTCCAATCGATGAGCAGCCCAAAGTCTTCCTCAGCAATGCGTATGAACTCCTTCCAAGTGGCAAAGTTCTGTGCCTCCGCCATGGTGTAGTCCCACTGATTGGCCTCGTAACCGAGCCAGGAGATTTCCTTTAAGTCCGGTTCTGCCGGGGCGTCGTCTCCCTCGGTGGATGCGTCTCCCTCGGTGGATGCATCTCCCTCGGTGGATGCATCTCCTTGTCCATCAGTCTGACTGTTGCTTCCCTGGTCGTCCGTCTGGCCTTCGTTATTCGAACAGGCGCTAAACAGGGCGACGAGCATGAGGAGCGAAAGTAGCAGTGCAAGAATTCTTTTTGTTTTCATTCTCCCTTTTCCTCCTTAACATATTGGACGGGTATATTGTTTCTTGCTGTAAGATCTTGTATATACAAGATCTTACAATGTATATCTTACACAAGAGATCTTTGATTGTCAATAGTTTATGAACAATAAATTTAAAAAAAATTAAATGACATTATGAAGTCTTCGCTGTTTTTTCATGAATACGTCGTTTTTCGACATGATTTCAGGAAGCAGGCCATACAAATCCTACGGTGCAACGTATTGCGGCGGAACCGGTTCTGAGATGGGGAAAGCTGGGTATCTACGAGGTCCGTCTTATACATGCTGATGACCTGTGCCTCTTCCACGGTAGACAGGGTCATAAAGGAGTAAACGATGGCCGGATTAAAGAGTCGTACGCCACGCCCTCGATACCGTGCTCAAAGACCATACCGATGCCGGTATTCTCCTGGAAAACGCCGTTTGGCAGTCCAAACCACTGGCCGGCGCCCTGATAAACGCCCGTAAAGCCGAGGTGCGCGACATAGCGCTCATCTGCCGTCCTCTTCATCTGCCATACCCTGGCCGTCCATTGTGCTGTTGCGTCCCTGATCGTCCGTTTGGCCTGTGCCGTTTGCGCAGGCGCTAAAGAGCGCAACAAGCATAAGGATCGCAAGCAGCCATGCGAGGAGCTTCTTAGTCTTCATTTTCCTTTCCTCCTTTAAAAAGTTTCACGGGCGTGTGGATTAACTGCATAAACCCTGTATATACAGGGTTTATAGCCTTATCATACTATACAACGTTAAAATTGTCAATAAGTCATTAATAATTATTAGGACAATTTTAAAAGATATTTCAAATTTCAACCCATTTAAATCATATATATTCTACAAAATCTTGCTTTGCTTTTTTACAAAAACAGTATATTTATAAGAAGATACTTCCTTTAGCATGAAGATAATTTCAATAAATTCATTGATAACACTCTAATTCATTGAATTTTTCCGCAATAGATAAACATAACTGCTGAGTAAATATGTTGTTTTTCTCTATTCTTTGTAAAAAGTGTACATTCATCACGCCGGGTGGTCACATGGCGGACCTTGTAAACCCGGATCTTTCAAAACTCTGAACATTTTGCCAAAATCCCCTCTCCGGCTTGTCCGGTCCTGGTGCGGATGCTATAATAAAGATAATTATCATCATGGAGGTACGCTCATGCCTAAGAAAGCAAAAGTAGTCGTCCATCCCGCATATGAGATCGGCGAGATCGATCCCAGATTGTACTCTGCGTTTCTGGAGCCGATCGGCAATATGGTCAACGGCAGCATGTATAACCCAAAGCACCCGACTGCGGATGCAGATGGTCTGCGTCATGATTTTATAGACGCACTCAAAAAGACGGATCTGCCTGCGGTTCGCCTGCCGGGCGGAAACTTTGTCTCGGGCTGGCAATGGAAGGATTCCATCGGCCCGAAGGAGAAGCGCCGTGCGCATCTGGACCTTGCGTGGCATCAGTACATCGATAACATGGTTGGTCACGACGAATACCTCAAATGGGCCGAGCTGGTCGGCACTGAGCCGCTTTACACCATCAATATGGGTACCGGCGGTATTCAGGACGCTGTGGATATCGTGGAGTACACCAACCACAAAGGCGGCACGTATTGGTCCGACCTGCGTGCGGAGTACGGTCATGCGGAGCCTTATAACGTAAAAACCTGGTATATCGGCAATGAGCCGGACGGTTACTGGCAGATTGGTTCCTGGGAGAAGGATCCGGCGGGCTACGGAAACCTCACGAACGAGGTTTCGAAGCTCATGAAATGGACCGACCCGCGCATTGAGACGATTGCGGCAGTGTCCTGCTCGCCGAATATGCTGCACTATCCGGACTGGGATCTCGAGGTGATGAAGCAGTGCTATCACAGCGTCGATTATATCTCGATGCACCACTATCAGTCCGTGCTGGACGGCGACCTTCCGACCTTCCTCGGCGCGTCCCGCTACTTTGAGGATTATATCAATACGGAAGTGGCCATGTGTGATTACGTCGCTGCGAAGCTGAAATCTCCGAAAAAGATGATGCTCTCCTTCGACGAGTACGCCACGCACATGCGTCCCGGCGGCGAGCTGCACTATGGCCGCGGCGAATATCTGCATTATAAGGCGCACTACATCTTTGACCCGTCCCGCGAGCATGTCCGTCACGATCCGGACAACATGATGGGCCGTCCGCGCCGCGGCGGCGACATGTTAAACGCGCTTGCAAACGCCTCCACGCTCATGGCCTTTATCCGCCATGCCGACCGTGTGAAAATCGGCTGCATGACCGGTGGCCTCGGCGTCCTGGCTTCCACCGACCGTGAACATGTGTGGGCCACCGCCTCCGCCTATCCCTATACCCAGCTCATGCGTTATGGCCGCGGCACCTCGCTGCGCACCAGCGTGGACTGCGATACCTACGACATCCCGAGCTACATCGTGGACGATACGAACCAGTATTATGAGCAGGAAGGCGTCGACTTCATCGACACTGCCGCCGCATATGACAAGGCCTCCGGAGAGGTCAACGTGTTTGTTGTCAACCGCAACTGGGAGTCCTCCAACGATGTGGAGCTCGATCTTGCCGGTTTTGAAGGGCTCTCCTTCATTGAGCACATCGAGATGTACACCGACGATCTCGAAAAGGCGAACACCTGGGAGACGCCGGACGCCATCCGGCCGGTGGTAGACGCAAACGCCAAGTTTGAAGGCGGCAAGCTCTCTGCCAATGTAAAGGCCATGTCCTGGAATATTTTCCGCTTTAAAAAGTAAAAAGCCGGAATATGCCGGAAAAAGCCCCTGGAAACAAGATTGTTTCCAGGGGCTTTCTTCGTTTTCATGACGGATTTTCAGGCTTTTTTCAAATCTTCGCCGCGGAAATAGCGTCCCAACGGCTTATAAAGGATCAGCGCTGCGGCGGTTGTGATAATGATTTCAGGCACCATATAGGATGCGTTGTAGGCGATGGACCAAATTGGCGCAGCCCAGCCCAGTTCGTTCGGAGCCAAAACTTCCCAAATGATCCAGCCGGAAATGAAGTGACAGGCAAGACGTCCCAACAGCGCAACGACCGTACCGACTGCGATGGAGGCGTAACGATTTTTAATGACGCCGTTAAAGCAGGCGGCAAAACCGACGACGCCAAAGGCTATGATGTAGTCAAACAGGATAATGCCAATTGCCTGCCAGACATTCTGCGCATACTGGACATTGGAAAAGCCCAGGATCATCTGGACGATGGCATAGACGACAGCGGAAAACACACCCCATTTCGTGCCGTAACGGTGTGCCAGGATGACAAGTGGCAGCATGCTGCAAATGGTGATGCCGCCGCCATAAACCTAGGGACCGGAAAATGGAAACAGGCTTAAAACGGTGCCGAGCGCAATCATAATCGCGCTCTCTACAAGACGCTTGGTGGTGAAGGACATAAAAAAACCCTCCTCAAAAAAAGTACCGCACCCTGACATACCAGTGCGGTAAATGTTTCTTTGAGAAGAGCCTGCAAGCTCTCCGGTTTGCATCATCAAAACAATCTCCCTACGTTGGCATTACCCAAATCAGGTGTTAAGGGACAGGAAAACATTCTCATCTCAGCCGCTTATCCGGCGCCCCCGATTATTCAGTTTGCGGTCCGTCCTGTATTATAGCACCGGCCTTTTTCGCTGTCAAGCTTACATTTACGTTCCCCTGCGCAGGCGCGCCAGAAGCGCCGCAAAATAGTCCGGCAACTCCGTCTGAAACGTCATTCGCTCTCCCGTACGCGGATGAAGAAAGCTCAGCTCACGCGCGTGGAGGCATTGCCCATGCAAGCCGAAGGGGTCGCGCCGCGCGCCGTAGACCGTATCCCCTACGACAGGGTGCCCGATCGACGCCATGTGTACGCGGATCTGATGCGTACGGCCTGTCTCCAGACGGCACGCGACGAGGGAGTAACCCGTAAACGGTTCCAATACCCGGTAATGCGTTACGGCGGGCTTGCCGTGCGCCGTGACGGCCATGCGTTTTCTGTCATGCGGATCGCGCCCGATGGGCGCGCGTATTGTCCCCTCCGCAGGCGCCGGCGTTCCGACCAGCACGGCGTGATAGACGCGGTACATGGTATGGTCGGCAAGCTGTGCGGCCAGGCCCTGGTGCGCAGCATCGTTTTTTGCCGCGACGAGCAGGCCGGACGTATCCCGGTCGATGCGGTGTACGATTCCGGGGCGCAGAACGCCGCCTATGCCGGAAAGACTCTCTCCGCAGTGGTGCAGAAGCGCGTTGACGAGCGTACCGTCGGCATGTCCCGCCGCAGGATGCACCACCATGCCCTGCGGTTTGTTGACGACGATCAAATCCGCGTCCTCAAAAACGATTTCCAGCGGGATATCCTGGGCCACGGCGCGGTCAGACTCTGGTTCCGGAATCTCCACGGAGAACACGTCGCCGGCCGAGACCCTGTCGTTTTTGGAGACGGGACGTCCGGCCCGTGTCACGGCGCCGGCGGCAAGCAGCTTCTGCACGCCGCTGCGCGTTTGCCCTTCCAGCAGATCCGAGAGTACGGTGTCGGCGCGGCGCCCGGCATCCTCCGGGCGTGCGGCGCATTCAATCCGCATGGCCGTCCTCATCTTCGCCGCCGGACTTGTTTTGCCTGTGGTCGCGTATTGCAGTCTGCAGGACAAAAATACCGAACATGACGCCGCCGACTGTGACGAAAATATCCGCAACGTTGAAAATCGGGAAAT
>URVL01000095.1 GCA_900551265.1 uncultured Eubacteriales bacterium
GGGATCAGCGAGCGGTCCAGCAGGTAGAGACGCATATCCTCGGTTTCCACAATCTGGTCCTGCGGAAGCGTCTCCAGGTAGGCATTCAGCGTGGACAGCGGATAGTATCGCTCGTCCCAGAAATCCGGCTCGGTGGCCAGCATGGCCACGTTCATTTCCTCAAGCGCCCCTTCCACCTCATCCAGCGGCAGGTTCATCAGCGGCACGATGGGGTTGGCCGTGAGCACATAGCCTCGCGCTCTAAGCGGATACTGATAGCCAACCCTTGTAATCAGGATCTTCTGGTCCTCTTCCACATGTTCGGCCACTGCCATCAGCATGCCGTAACGCTCGCGGAACAGATTGCGGCAATTTTCACAGTGACAGATGCCGTGATAAACGCCGGAATAATCGCGGGTCTGATACCCTGCCATATTGAAGTAAATTCCATCGACAGGAAGTTCCATCAATGTCTCGCGCAGAATCTCCAGCATATATTCGCGTTGAAAACCGCCGTTGATACAGGCATGGACATCTCCGTTATAGTCGACGATTTTCCCCTCCGGCGTGCGATAGGCCCATTCAGGGTGCTGCTCGTAGACTTCACGGCGAATTTTGGAAAAGTCTGTACGTGCAATAACACGGATCCCCTCTCTGTGACAGACGTCGATCATCTTTTTCACGCTGTCTGCCTGCAAATAGGGGCTCTGCGTATGGTACTTCAGTTTAGTAGGGTAGCTTGCCAGAATGCCGGATGTGTTGATCATCGCAATCGTGGCGTTACATTTTTTCAGTTCCCGCACATAGGCTTCTGCATCCATATCGAGCATGTCAATCTGACGCAGATTGGTCTGTATGTATCTCCAGGGTATGTCTTTCCACCAGTATTCCATGATTACCTCCCAGTATATACAAGTATACTTTATTTTACAGGTAAGTACGCGGAAAGTCAACTGCGGGACCGGCATAAGGAAAGAAGAGACGAAAAGGACTGCTGTCATGCAGCAGTAAAAACACCAAAGGAGGCGGAACTTTTTGTTCCGCCTCCCGTCAAGTGCACAGTTTCGGAAAATGTCCGGCCGCCATTATCCGATTGTTTCAAAGGGAATATCATACGTAGCTGCAAAATCCTCAGCGGGGGAACCGGCATAGCCATAAATGGTAAGGCTATCACAGCCATCAAAGGCCGTCTCGTAAATCCCCTCCATTTCGGCGGGGAAGCTGGCGTAGGTGAGCGCCGTACAGTTTGCAAAAGCGGCGCGGCCAACTTCTGACATGCTGTTCGGAAATTCAACGCGTGCAAGCGCCGTGCAACCGGCAAACGCATTATCTCCAAAAGTTTGCACACCCTCTGCAATTTCCAGCGTTTGCAGGCCCGTACAGCCATAAAAGGCCTCTTCATAAACGGTTTCAACCGTTTCAGGCAGGCTGACGCCGGAGAGCGACGTGCAGGACAAAAAAGCGCGTTCGCCAATCTCGCGGACATTGCCAAGCGAGACGGACTGCAAAGATGCGTTAAACGCAAAGGCACCGGAGGCGATAACCTCCACGCTGTCAGGTACGGTAAAGCTTTCCCCCGTACGGCCTGCAGGATAACAGATGAGGTTGGTCATATCGGCGGAATAAATCACACCGTCCTGGCTGATATAATTCGGATTGCCGCTTTCCACAGAGAACGACGTCAGGCCGGTCGAATCATAAAAAGCCTCGGAGTGGATGTACTGCACGGAAGCCGGCAGCGTAAACTCCGTCAGCGATGTGCATTCTCCAAATACCGCATCGCCGATAAAATTTAAAGAACTTGAAAATTTAATTTCTTTCAAAGAAGTACAGCCGTAAAACGCGCCGTTTTTCAATGTGGTGAGCGACGCGGGCATGACGATTTTTTCGATTTCCTCGTGCCCGATAAATACGCGCTCTGCAATAACCACAACGCCCTCAGGGATCGTGACCGTACGGTCATCTCCATCATAGGCGGTGAGAACGCCGTCTGAAATGGTAAAGCAGTCGAGGCTTGTGCGGGAGCTATTTATCGCAACATACCCGATCAGCACTCCGGCCGCTATCACCGCGACTGCTATCAGCGCTGTGATGAGATGGGTTGCCCGGCTTTTTGCGGGTTTGCCGTTAACAGATTTGTTTTCTCTTTTCACGTTATTACCACCGTCGTTCTGCCGCGCGCGGCAGGTGATTATGTGAAATTTGAAAAAATTTAAATTTCACACTTGTTTTATCATTATACTATAAAAACGCGGAATTTCAAGTATAAGCTGTTAATTATCTAAAAATTCTACCTCCTGCATTACAAAAAACTGTGAATATTCGGTCTATTGACAGAATATTGCGGCAAGAGGTAAAATATAAGAGTTTGATCATGCCTCTTTTTTGTCGAAAATTTAACATAATAGAAACACGGAGCGGATCTTAGTATGATATCATGTAAAAAATGTATCAGGGCCGTCCGGTCGCGGCTTCGGCGGCTTTTTAAGGCCGGCGTGAAGTTTTTGTCTATGAAAGTATTATACCCCGCGTGCTATAACTTTCATAAGCTGCGTCCGGTGGATGAGCGGCGGGTTGTATTTGTTGAGGTGCGGATGCGTACGGTGTCGGATAACTACGCCCTCTTATATGACGCGTTGAAGTGTGGGTTTGATTTCGACCTGCGCGTACATTTTTTAGAGGAACTGCTTGTCCCGATGGCGACGACTTACCGACGCAGCGTCCGCGCCCTGCGGGACATCGCACGTGCGAAATATGTGTTCATCAACGATGCAACGAACATGATTAATGCCGTGCATGTGCGCCCGGAAACAAAAGTTATTCAGGTCTGGCATGCGTGCGGTCCGTTTAAAATGTTTGGGTACAGCGTCGCCGACTTAAAATTCGGCGCAACGCGCCGTCAAATGGAGCTTTACCCAATCCACCGTAATTATACACATCTCATTTTGGGTGGGACAGAATCCGTAGGCCCGTATGCGGAGGCCATGGGCATGCAGGACAAGCCGGAATGTATTTATCCCATTGGCGTCAGCCGTACGGATGTATTCTATGATCCGCACTTTCTAACTGCCGCCCGGGAAAAACTTTACCGTCTGATGCCGTCTGCCGTGGGGAAACGTGTAATCCTCTATGCGCCGACGTTCCGCGGCCGTGTGGCGACTGCCACAACACCTGACATTCTGCGCCCCGAGATGCTGATGGAGGCGTTGGGGGATGAATATGTCCTTGTGGAAAACCATCATCCCTTTGTCAAAAAACGTCCGCCGGTTCCCGCAGAGTGCCGGGAGTTTTGCCAGGACATGACAAAACGTATGTCAATTGAAGAACTGTTATGCGTGGCTGACGTCTGTGTGACGGATTATTCTTCGCTGGTATTTGAATATTCTCTGTTTGGCCGGCCGATGATCTTCTTTGCCTATGATCTGGATGATTATTACGACTGGCGTGGCTTTTATTATAAATATGAAGACTTTGTCTGCGGACCTGTTGTTACGACCAATCTGGAACTGATTCAAACCATTCGGAATCTTGACGCTTATGATCTCTCCCGCGTGGAGGCGTTCCGCAAACGTTTTATGACGGCCTGTGACGGCCATGCGACCGAACGCATTCTGAATACCGTATTTGGTGAAGAGGTGCTTGCTGCGCACCGAAGAAAAGAGCCGCTTTACGGCGCTTTTCATACGGTTCCGCATGCACCGGCGCGCCGGGACGAAAAACTGTCTGCGCATGTGCGTAACTGGTTTTTTGGCAGCTATCTCCCGCACGTCTATCGACGTCGCGCGAAACGCCCCGTAGACGAGACGGCGGTATTTCTGCAGTACCGCGGCGCAAGCGAGCGTGAGGACTTTGCTCCACTGCGCCAGGCATTTTCCAACGTGCTGCCCGGCGTTTCCTGTAAAACGGTCCTACTCTCCCGTAATATATCCGGAGGTCTTCGCTATTTACGCCGCTGCCGGGACGCCATACGTGAGGTGTCCTGCGCGCGTATTTTGGTAACGGCTGAGGATATGCCGGCCGTCTCGGCGCTTGTACTGCGTCGTGAGACGGTGCATTTGCGTTTGCCCGCCAGAGTTTACCCGCTGCGGGAATTTGGACGCGCGACCCTTTCCTATACCGGCGGCTATAAACTTCCGTTTGATCATGCGCCTTATGAAAATGTGACGCTTGGCCCCGCGCCGGCTACGTGTTTTGTACCGCTTTTTTCGATCGCCTATGGGAAAGAAGCTCCTCCCCTTGGCTCTCCGCTTTTCGACCTGTTGCGGTCGGAAAGCTATAGGGAAGCATCCCGCGCAAAACTCTTGGAACTGTTTCCACAGGCGGAAGGAAAGCGTGTGATTCTCTATGCGCCGTCGTCCCGCCGGGATAAGAAAAAGAAAAAGGTAGCGCCGAAACGCCCGGATGTTCAATTGATGCTTGAGTATCTTTCACGGGAATGGGTACTGGTTGCCTGTTATGAACCAAAGTGCGGCGGTCATGGGAAACTACCGCTATATTACAATGATTTTTACGCCGACTTGACCGGAAAATTCCCGCTTGTAACGCTCATGGCGGCGGCTGACGTCTGCGTGACGGATTTTCGCGAAGAAGCATTTGCATTTGCTGCAACGGGCCGTCCGCTTCTGCCGTTTGCAGCAGATTTTGCAACCCGTATTCCGGCGCTTAATCTGCGCGATGGCTGGGACCGCGTTTTTTGGAGTTCCTTTACCGGCGATACGGCCGGACTCATTGAAGAAATCCGAAAAACGGAAAACGCCGAACCTCGGATGCTTACGGTGTTTGACTGCGCGGATTGTTCGCGCCGTACGGCGGAAGCTCTGCGGGATATCATTGCGAAAACGGGGTCGTCAATTTGAAAAGGCTATTACGCGATTTAAAAAAATACCGGTGGTATTTGCTTTATTCCGCAAAGAGCGAGCTGCGCGCGGAGGTGGCTGGATCCTATCTCAACTGGCTTTGGTGGATCCTAGATCCACTGCTTTTTATGCTGGTTTATACGTTTGTGGTACGCATTGTTTTCACGGCAAAAGAACAATATTTTTCGGCGTTTGTACTTGTTGGACTTACGGCCTGGAACTTTTTTAACAAATCCGTGCAGGGAAGCGTTAACATCATTCGTAAAAATAAGAGCGTGGTCAGTAAGATATATTTGCCGAAGTATTTGCTGATACTAACGAATATGATGGTGCTTGCTTTTAAAATGGCCGTTTCCTTTGCACTCATTTTTATCCTGATGTTGATTCTGCAGGTGCCGTTTACGCTGCATATTCTGCATGCGGTCCCCATTCTTTTGGTGCTTGTCACGGTAACGTTCGGCGTGTCTACGATCTTTATGCATTTCGGGGTATTCGTTCGCGATCTGTCCAACGTAACGGCGGTACTTTTACGTTTGGTTTTCTATATGACCGGCGTATTTTACTCGATTCCGCTGCGCGTGCCGGAGCCTTATGGCGGACTTCTCCTGAATTTGAATCCGCTGGCCTTTTTGACGGAGTCCCTTCGCGGCGCGCTGTTGTATGGTTCGGCTCCGGACTATCTGCTGTTGGGCGTTTGGTTTCTGATAGGGCTGGCGCTGACCGCAGTTGGTATTACGACCGTATACCGCTATGAAAATAGTTATGCAAAGGTGATATGATGGCACAGCCTACTATAACTGCGCGGGATGTGCGCATCGTCTATAAAACGCTGAAGAGCGTTACAATCCGTAATTCGCTGCTCTCGTTCCGCCCCGGCAAGATGGACGCTTTTGAGGCCGTGCATCCCATGAGCTTTGAAACGTATGAGGGCGACGTGGTCGGTATCATTGGCAAAAACGGTAGTGGCAAATCAACGCTCCTTCGAGCGGTGTCCGGAATTTTTTCGCCGGACAGCGGTGAAATAGAGACGTACGGGAATACCGTTTCGCTCATGGCGCTCGGCGTGGGTTTTCGGCCGGACTTGTCCGGAAGAGAGAATATATTTCTTTCCGGTTTACTGCTTGGTTTCCGGGAAAATCAAATCCGCGCAAAGCTTGATGAAATCATTGCTTTTTCCGAATTGGGCGATTTTATTGATATGCCCGTGCGTACGTACTCGAATGGGATGTTTTCCAAACTTGCCTTTTCCATTTCGGCAATTATGGAACCGGATATCCTGCTCATTGACGAGGTACTCTCTGTCGGTGATGCAAAATTCAAAAAGAAGAGCTATCAGAAGATCCGGACATTGCTCAATGAGCGTGTCAAAACCGCGATGATAGTGTCGCACAATATGGATACGGTACGAACGCTTTGCAATCGCGTCATTTGGATTCATGACGGAAGCCTGATCGCTGACGGTGGCACAGACGAGGTGATTGCAGCCTATGAGGCGGATTCCCTAAAAAACGCTTAAGGACGGAACGTGAATGGTAGACACGAATAAACTGAGGCAGTTGCAGCTTACAGAGCTCGACCTCCTGCGTGAGACGACGCGGATATGCGATGAACTGGGGCTTACATATTACCTCACCGGCGGTACCCTGCTTGGTGCCATCCGCCACCATGGCTTCATCCCGTGGGACGACGACATCGATATTGCCATGCCACGTGAGGATTATGAACGCCTGTTTACTGAGGGCGCAGGCCTTTTTCCAGAGCATATGCGCCTGCGCAGCTTTAAGACTGACGAACATTTTAAGCGCTACTATGCTCATGTTGAGGACCGCCGCGTGCGTGTGACGCTACACTCCGCGCAAAATACCAGACGGCAATATGCCTGGATCGATATATACCCGCTTGATGGACTGCCGGGAGGGTGGCTCCGCAGCCGGTTAAAGTTTTTTTCCATGCTTCCCAGAAGACTCCTCTATCACTATTCCTGCTTTTCCGACTATGTGAACTTACGCCGGCCGGACAGGCCGTTTTATCAGCGTGTGCTCATCGCGTTTGGAAAGGTTACAGGCATCGGCAAGCAGTTGGATACACGACGCCAGCTTGAAAAAATCGACGATATGTTGACAAAAATGCGGAACAAAACGTCCAAGTGGTACGTTAATTTTATGGGACTTTATTTGTTCCGCGAGATTTATCCGAAAACGATTTACGGCGACGGCGCGTTTTATGAGTTTGAGGGAGGCTTATACCGAGGTCCGGCTGACGCGCATACTTTCCTGAGCCGGATGTATGGCGATTATATGACGCCTCCGGCAGATGACCATAAAATGATACACATTATTGACGAAATTGAGACAAACGTCTCAGCTACGGGGAAAAAGGGTTGAAAACATGAATAATCATCACGATAAACATAATGAAAACGAAGAGACACAAAATCTGGAAGAAAATCCGCCTGAAACGGCAAACGAAAAGAACAGGCAGAGTTTGGAGAGGGCGGACTCTGAGGTGCCGAAAGAAGAAACTGGAAATAAGATAAAAGGCGGAAAGCATCAAAAAAAATCAGCGGTCCGTAAGCCGTTGATGGTGATAGGAATTATTGTGGGTGTGCTTTTGGTACTGGCACTTGCAGGGTACCTTGTGGTACATTCGTATTTATCAAAAATTAATTATGACGATGGCTCCGCACCTCCGGTTACCGGCGTTCCGCTGGAACCAGAGGAAGATGAGAGCGAAGAGCCGGACTCCCCACAACATGAGATTGACGCTGCGGAGCAGAAAATTGATGAAAATCTGCAAAAAGAGATAGAGGCAAAGAAAAATACAAAAGATCTGACAAATATTCTCCTCATTGGCAGCGATACGCGCTATGTGGGGCAGCCGGGCCGAAGCGACACCATGATGCTGCTTACAATCAACCGGGACGAGGAAACGGTTTCTCTGACTTCATTTATGCGGGATATGTATGTCTATGTACCGGACTATGGGAATACGCGTATTAATAATGCCTTTGCCCGCGGCGGCGCGCAGCTTTTGATCGATACCATTGAGGCCAATTTCAAAATTGAAATTGATAACTATGCCGCAATTGACTTTTATTCCTTTGTTGACGCCATTGATGCAATTGGCGGCGTGACGGTGGATATCTCCTATGACGACTTTTATGGCGTCAATCTTGCTATTGAGAAGTATAACGAGACGCTTGGACTTCCTTACGACGATGGTAAATTGACTACGTATGGAGAAATTAATCTGACCGGAAAGCAGGCGCTTGGCTATGCCCGCAACCGTCATTTCCCACGGGGAGATTTCGACCGTACGGAGCATCAGCGTATACTGATGTCTGCAATATTCGAAAAAGTAAAGGCGTCGGATCTGACACAGCTTGACGCATTGCTCGATGCGATTCTGCCGGGCATTA
>URVL01000096.1 GCA_900551265.1 uncultured Eubacteriales bacterium
TCAGTTGGCTAGAGCACCTGCTTGACGTGCAGGGGGTCAGGGGTTCAAGTCCCTTAGTGTCCACCACGTCGCTGCGGACGACATATCGTTCGCAGCGTCTTTTTTGCAAAAGTCACTTCTCACTCATTCTGTCGCAGCTCCTCTCCGAATCGAACCCGCTTACGCTGGGCTCGCAGTTGGTTTTTCATTACAGCCCCGGGTATCTTTTTTGTCAACGTTTCCCACAAGCAGACTTGCTTTTTGCAAGTCTGCTTTTTCCTTTTTCAAGGGACGCGGGGATTGCCGGGCCGGGTTCCTGTACCACGCTGGACGGCCTGGCCAGAATCAAAGAAGGAGTTGAATAAACTCTCTCTTGACTCCGTTAATTTTTGCTGTTATAATAAAAACAAAGAAACAAAGAAATTTGCCACACATATTTCTTTGCTTGCTACATACAATAAGAAGGAGAAGCAGTATGGGAACAGCAATTGTGAAAGGCGGAAATCCTATGAACCGAAAAACAATTCGCATATCGGAAAAGCGACAGTTGACCATTCCGCAGAAGTTTTATGAAGCCCTTGGCTTCTCTACAGAAGCCGAGTGTATCTTGCGAGGCAACGAAATTATTTTGCGCCCGGTAAAGGAACAAGGTGGAGGTGAATTTGCCGAGCAGATCCTCGCTGACTTAATTAAGCAAGGACTTAGCGGCAATCAGCTGCTGGAGGAATTCAAAACGGCGCAAAAGAAAGTGCGCCCTGCTGTGGAAGCCATGCTGACGCAGGCGGAACAGGCCGCCCGTGGGGAGGGTGAAAGCTACTCATACGATGATGTATTTGGGCCGGAGGGCGAATAATGGCACAATTAAAAATTCTGCCTCCAGCGGCCAAGTTCCTGAAAAAGCTGAAGGATAAGCGGTTGAAGGCGCTCTACCAAGAGGCGATTGACAGGATACTGGAGGAGCACACGGTAGGCGAGGCCAAGACTGGCGATTTGGCTGGTGTCTTTGGTTATGACATTTACTATAACAAGACCAATTATGAACTGGCCTATACCGTAGAGTATGTAGAAGATAAAGTGGTCGTTGTCATTATGGCGGGAACAAGGGAAAACTTCTACGACGAGCTAAAGCGATACATGAAATAAAAGAAATGTCCATTAAGAAAGGTGATGCTGATAAGGCAATTTTCTTTTTCAGCAGGTATCTTTTTTGTCAACGTTTCCCAGATTAGAGCCGAAACCTTGCTATGCCACGTATCAAGGTTGCGGCTCTTTTTTTGTCAAAAAGCCCCAATACAGGTGCTTTTACAGGTTTCAGTTCATGCTGCCGCAAAAAATACCCGCTGTCCGTCTGACTTTTTTCGAGTTTCACGGCAGCGGGCTGTCCGTTTGTTTTTCATGCAAACCGCGCATGCTTTCTCTTACGAGAAAACGAGAAATTCATAGCTGATATTTTTACTTTATTTTATTATTGACAATACAGTATGTCATACAGTATAATGTGCAAGGAGGTGACACGGATGGGCGAAGAAAAAGATTTATTGTCTACCCTGCTTTTGGAACTTCGCAGGGGCACGCTGACAGTCAGTGTCCTCAGTCAGATGAAGGAGCCGAAATACGGGTATGCTCTGGTGCAGAGTCTGGAAGAAAAGGGTGTCGCCATAGATCCCAATACGTTGTATCCGCTCCTTCGCAGACTTGAGAGCCAGGGCCTTTTGGAAAGCAAGTGGGAAACCAGCGGTGCAAAACCGAGAAAGTATTATCAGCGGACCGTGTATGGGACGCAAATCTATGCACAGCTCAAGGCATACTGGAACACTTTATCCGCCGGAATGGAGCAGTTGTTAAGGGAGGAAGAAGCATGACGCCAAATGAAAAAGATTATATGCAGCGATACATCTATCAGGTGATTCGCCGCCTGCCCAAAAAGCAGAGGGACGAAGTGCGCATGGAACTGGAGGAGCTGATCAGCGATATGTATGCAGACAAACGCTCCATGGAAGACGTCCTGACGCAACTGGGTGATCCGGCTGAATTTGCAAAGCAGTATCAGAACGGCCGGCAATATCTGATCGGTCCGGAATATTTTGAAACTTATCTGTGGTTTGTCAAGGTTGTCTTGCTCTGCACCGCCGTACCGGTTTTGGTTGTTTCCCTTGTGAATGCCCTTGGACAAATGCCCGCAATCACTTCGCAGAATGCCGCCGCCGTCATAATCCGCACCATTGTGGACGGCTTGACTACAGGCATTACCGATATGCTGATTTCCTGCATGTCTGCGTTCGGGGCCGTGACCCTGGTCTTTGCAATCATGGAGCGCCAAAAAATCAAGATCGAGATGAAGAAAGCAGAAACATGGTCTGTGGAGAGCCTGTCGGAAGAAAAGAAAACCACAGATTCCAGATGGACACCGAAGTTTCTGGAGTCCGTACCAGATAAAAAAGCGATTATCAGCCGGAGCGACAACATTGTAGGCATCGTGTTTATCGTAATTTTCACCGTACTGCTGATTTTTGCTCCTCATTTCTTTGCCGCGATTTTTAAGGAAGGCGATACGGTGACAATCGTGCCCATCTTTAATCTGGATCAATGGGGAACCATTCTGCCGCTCTTTGTACTCAGTCTGCTAATCGGACTTGCAGATGAAATTGTGCAGTTGGTGGCAGGCTGCTACTGCAAACTGGTTATGTTCAGCAATATCGTGTGTGGCGCCATTCAAATGGTATTAAGCGCCATTGTGTTGAAAGGTCTTCCCATCTGGAATCCTAATTTCGCTGCAGATCTCCAGATGGCGCTGGGGCCGGAAACAGACTCGGTGGCAAAATTCCTCACTTACTGGAATGCCGGCATCGTGTCCAACGGACTTCTTATTTTTATCATTGCGATCACCCTGGTTGAGATCAGCGTAACGATTTACAAAACGCTCCGATATGGAGCCTCCATGAAAATTTGACCGAACAGGCTGCAATGTGCAAACATATCGTCTCGTGTGTGGCCGGGTCGCATGCAAAACGCCCCATCAGTTCCTCCTTTGCTGTAAAAAAGCCCGGACGAGATGCTCGTCCGGGCTTTTCCGGGAATCTTTCTTATTCTGGGATATAATCAAGCGGATTTACGCGCTCGCCGTCGAGCGACATTTCTACGTGAAGATGTGCCTGTTCCAGCGATTCAAACAGCGCCGACGTAGAAACTGCGCCAATCGTCTCACCTGCAGCAACTTCCTGCCCAACCGTAACCGTCGCATTCTCGATCAGACCGAGATACACGCTTTTCAGACCGCCGCCATGGTTGACCAAAACGCCTGTGCCATAATACTCGTCGCGGTATACGTCTTCAATCGTGCCGTCGGCAATCACGGAGACAAGCGTGCCGTCCGCCGCCAGAAAGTCTACGCCATTATGCGTACGCCAATCTCCCATTGTGCGGTCATAGACCAACTCGTCGCCGGAAAATTCACGCAGCACCTCGCCGGTTACCGGACGTACGAAAAAGGTCGGCGCAGTATCCTGCCCGCTCTCTCCGTCCTGCGTCTGCTGCTGCGTATCGTCGGACTCCGGCTCTTCCTTCCGTCCGGAGGAAATGGTCTCAACTGCATCCCGGATTACGGCATCGCCGTCAATTGGCGTCTCGTCGGAACCGGTGGTGGCTTCGACGGCATCATTGCCGGAAGTCGCGGCGTCGCTGCCGGAAGTCGCGGCATCATCGCTGGAAGTTGCGGCGCCGCTGCCGGAAGTTGCGGCGCCGCTATCGCCGGATACCGGAACCTCCGTACCGACGTCCAGATCCACTTCCTCGGCTTCGTTGCCGGGGCGTATCACTCCGCCGCCAAGATCGGTATTTGCCTCGACTGTGCCGTCGGTTTCTGACAGAAGCGCACTGTCATCATCTGTGGTATTCGCCGGATCGAAGAAAAGTACATAACCCGCAATTCCTATTGCCGCTACGCAAAGGAAAAGGATTATGTAAAATCCCTTTTCCTCGAAGAAGCGAGTAAACTTGCCTGCTTCTTTCGGATTTTCATTCATCTTTTCAAGCACCTCCGCGCCTATTATGTCCATCGCCGGAAATTCTATTCATATCTGGACGAAAAAACTAAATTCGAATTTTCCATCCTTTTTACGGCCTGCGGGTCGTTTTTTTATTGAAAGATTTCCGGCTGCCGGCGCAAGAATTATAGACCAAAAACCGGACGGCTATAAGCCGTTCAGAGAAAGGAAATTATTCCCTTATATTATGGACATTTTGCACGTCTTCTTTTATAATGTTAAGTAGGAGAATTTGGCTTTATGGATGTGTAGACACAGCGCAGAAGCCGTACATTTCTGAAAAACAGGTTTTGGGAGAATTTTATGCGTATTCTGGTCTTTTCCGATACCCACGGCGACGCGGACGCCATGTCCGGCGTTCTTGCCGCAGTGCCGTGCGATATGCTTCTGCATCTTGGCGACTGCGTCGCGGACTGTGAGGAGCCGCGCATGCTCTATCCGGGCGTGACGATGTGGCAGGTCGCAGGCAACGACTATCGCGACTTGTTGTCAGGCATCCACTATGAGGACACATTTGAGGCCGGCGGCGTACGCATTTTTATGACGCACGGCCACCGGTACGGCGTCCGGTCCGGTCCGGACATGCTCTGTGCCGCTGCGGCGTCCCGCGGTGCGGCGCTTGCGCTCTATGGCCATACGCACATTGCGGCCACCGGACGCTGCGGGGACGTCGCGTATCTGAATCCCGGCAGCGCGTCGCGCTCGCGCTGCGTAAATGGCCGGTCGTACGGCGTTATCACAATTGAGAATGGTATATTTACCTGCGAGGTGGTGCGGTTTTGAACGGTTTTTCACATTTTTCAGAGACCTATCATGCGGCGCTCTCCACACATACGCTGGGCCGCGCATTGGAATTGCACGAAGAGCTGGACTCCACCAACGCCTATTTAAAACGCCGGTTCCTTTCCGGCGGCGCGTCAAAGGGCCTTGCGGCGGTTGCGCTCTCCCAAACTTCCGGGCGCGGACGTCTTGGGCGCGTGTGGGAGTCGGCGGCGGGCGAGGGACTTTATCTCTCCTTTGTCACTCCCGCCGTTCCGGGTGAGCTGCTGCCGCTCGTACCGGTCGCCGCAGGCGTGGCCGTGGCGCAGGCCTGCCGCACGGCGGCGGGATGCGAGGCCGGCATCAAGTGGCCCAACGATATCATGATCCGGGACCGCAAGCTGGCGGGCATCCTCTGCGAGGGAATCCGCGGGCAGGCGGTATGCGGCATCGGCGTAAACCTTTCACAAAGCGCGGCGTTTTTCCGTCATGCGGAACTTCCGCATGCGACAAGCCTGTTGCTGGAAACGGGCCGCGTGCCGGATGCAGGGGAACTGGCGGCCGCCATCGCGAACGCTCTTGAACCGTGGCTGAACCGATTGCTGTCGGAAGGCGGCGCGGCGCTTTTGCCGGTATTCCGGTCGCTTTGCCTCAGTATTGGGCGTGAGGTGCGTGCGCTGTCGCCGCGCGGCGACGTTTGCGGCCGCGCAGTGGATATCGACGGCGAGGGCCGTCTTGTGATCGAAACGGAAACGGGCCGTGTGGCCGTATCCGCAGGCGAAGTACAGCTGCGCACCGCGCAGGGTTATCTCTAAAAAACTTGCATTTTTGCAAATCTTGTTATATAATACTTCGAAACTGTCAAGTTATATAATATTTTCGGATGCGTTGGAGAGAGGGTTAAAGATTATGAAAAAGTCCAGGGTCTATTTTACAAACATGCGCGCCCGTCCGGGCACGAACATTCAGCAGAAGCTGGACCGCCTGATGGAAGCCGCCGGTATCGGCACCATTGATATGGCGGACCGTTTTGTCGCCATTAAGGTGCACTTTGGGGAGCCGGGTAATCTCGCCTTTTTGCGCCCGAATTTTTCCAAGACCGTGGCGGATGTGTGTAAGCGGCACGGCGGCATGCCGTTTTTGACGGACTGCAACACACTTTATGTAGGACGCCGCCGCCATGCGCTGGAGCATCTCGACGCTGCGTTTGAAAACGGATTTTCCCCGCTTTCCACGGGATGTCAGATGATTATTGCCGACGGTCTCAAGGGAACCGACGATGTGGAGGTCCCTGTAGAAGGCGGCGAACTCGTCACAAACGCCAAGATTGGCCGCGCCATTATGGACGCGGATGTCATTGTTTCCTTAAACCATTTCAAAGGACATGAGCTCTCCGGTTTCGGCGGCGCCATTAAGAACCTGGGCATGGGGTCCGGCTCCCGCGCCGGGAAAATGGAACAGCACAACAGCGGCAAACCTGCCGTTGATCCCGAACTCTGCCGCGGCTGCCACATGTGCGCAAACTATTGCGCGCAGAGCGCCATTTCCTTCACAGAAGAAAATAAGGCTGTCATCGACCATGACAAATGTGTCGGCTGCGGCCGCTGCATCGGTCTGTGCCGGTTTGATGCGATCGAGCCGACAGACGACTCCTCCGAAGAGGATCTCGTCCGCAAGATTGCCGAATATGCCAAGGCTGTCTGCCAGGGCCGTCCGAACTTCCATATCAACATTGTCATGGATGTTTCGCCCTACTGTGACTGCCATGCGGAAAACGACACGCCGGTCATTCAGGATATCGGGATGTTCGCGTCGTTTGACCCTGTTGCGCTTGACCAGGCCTGTATCGATGCCGTAAACGCCGCGAATCCTCTCCCCGGTTCGCTTCTTACCGACCGTATTGCAGAGGATGGCGACACGCACGATCACTTCCATACGATTTTCCGTAACACGCACTGGCAGGCAGGCCAGGAGCACGCAGAGCACATCGGCCTGGGCACTACCTCGTACGAATTGGTGGAGCTTTCGTAACGCCTGCTTTCCGGCCCGGATGATCCGCCGGTTTTTATGAAATAGAGATCTGTAACGCCGTCGGAAACGGGTCAAAACGATCCTTTTCTGGTACTTTCTGCCGGCCTGCCTGTTCCGGAAACTTTCCATGGGGTTTCACCGTCAAATCAACGAGCGGAATTAAGGTAATCTTAAACTTGCTTTAAACGATTTTTTCGTCTCTGTTGATAATTAATTGCCGCTTTTGTGGTATCATAACCCTGTCAGCAAAAAAAGGATGGGGAGAACCTATGGATCATACGAAACATGCTTTCGGCATTCCGTCCGGCGACGGACGTCGGCGGAAAAAAATAGCAGCCGTCCTGTTTGCGGCGTTGTTTGTCGCGGCGGCGGTACTGGTCTGCATCTTTGCCTGGGAGCCTGTGACAAACCTGTTTTCCGACCCGGAAGGATTTCGGAAGTGGGTGGCGGAGCAGGGCCTGTGGGGGCCGGTTATCTTCGTCGGCCTGATGGCGCTTCAAATTATAATTGCAGTTCTGCCGGGCGAGCCGCTTGAAATCGCAGCGGGATATACCTTCGGCGTATGGGGCGGGACCGCGCTGTGTATGGCAGGAGCGCTGATTGGCAGCGTTCTGGTCTTCCTCTTTGTGCGTATTTGGGGGCGGCGGGCGCTGGAACTTTTCTTTCCGCGTGAAAAAATTGAGTCGGTATCCTTTTTGCGGGATGAAAACAAGCTGAATGCGCTCGTGTTTCTGATTTTTGCGATTCCCGGCACGCCGAAAGACATCGTGACCTATGCAGTCGGGCTGACCAAAATGCGCCTTCCTGCCTGGCTGTTGATTTCTACCTTTGCGCGCATTCCGTCCATTATTACTTCAACGGTCGGCGGCGACGCACTGGGTCTTCAGAATTATCAGTTTGCCGTGATCGTCTTTGCTGCGACGGTCCTGATCAGTGCTGCAGGACTTTTACTGTACCGCGGTATCTGCCGTAAACACAGGAAGGAGGAGCACAAGTGAAATTTGTCTATATCCTCCTGACTCGTACAAACACCGTCCTGTCGCGCACCATCGGTTTTTCCACCGGCGATCCTTTTACTCACGTATCGCTTGCGCTGGATGCGGAGTTAACGCAGCTGTACAGCTTTGGCCGGCGGTATGCGCATAACCCTTTCTTCGCGGGTTTTGTCCGTGAAAGCCTGACCCGCGGCGTCTTTTCCTGGGATAGTGGCATTCCCTGCGCGGTTTACAGTCTGGCGGTCGATGACCGCGTGTATGCCGCGATTGAACGAAGGCTGCGGCGTATGTACGAGCTGCGCCGCCGTTACCGCTATAACACGCTCGGTTTACTATATAACTATTTTGGACGCGCGCACAGCCGCGCCTACCGGTACTTCTGCTCGGAGTTTGTTGCCGATACGCTCCAGCGGAC
>URVL01000097.1 GCA_900551265.1 uncultured Eubacteriales bacterium
AGGAGGTAGAAATCTTCTACCGCTTTATCGGCAAAATTGATTGAATGACACCAATATCTTTAACTATGTGATACCGGGGTTTCCGCGCCCGACATCGATATGCTCCCCCGTCTTGCGATCTTTTTCCACACCTCCGTAGACGAACTGTTGGACTATCACTAGCAGCAAATCGACCAGGCGGTCGACCAGTTGGTACGGGAATCCCTTCCGCTCAGAAAAAATCCCGCTCAGGCCGAGGCCTTCTACCGCAAAGCGCTGCAGCAATATCCCAATAATGAGGTCCTGCTCAATTGCCTTCTCATGACCATTGACGACGGACGCAGTCAGGAAAAGCTCGAAATCGGCGAGCACCTGCTGGAATGTACCACAGACGATGCGATTAAATATGACGTCGTTCGTCTGATGGCAGAGACCTATCACGCCATCGGCGAACAGGCCATGGCGGAACACTACCTCTCTCAGATACCGGAGCTGTACTTTTTACAGACAGAAATTGCCGCCGCCATCAAAACCGGCGCAGCACAGCATGAAGAAATCGTCAAAACGGAAGATGTCTGCCTGGGCACGCTCATTTCCATGCTTACCCTGCGGATCAGTCTCACGGCAGAGAATGAGAAGAGAGCCGGGCTCCAGGAAATCGGGCGGGATCTTTTGACAATCTATCAGTCTTTTCCGGAACACTGCGGCACACATCAGGAACTTTGGGAGGCACTCTCCCCTATGCCCCCACAGACATAGAAAAGCGGCCCGAAGATCGGGCCGCTTTTTTCACTACAAAATAATATTTACACCGGAAGCTCAATATTCTGCCGCTTCAGCTGTGCCTGAAGCGCCTTCACATCGACATCCTTTGGCGCGATATGATCGCGAACAGCCATTGCCGCCGCCGCGCCGGCCGCCTCGCCTGTCATGCAGCACAGGGAAATGGCGCGCGTACCGCTCTCCGCGACATGGTCGGCGGAAATACAGCGGCCTGCCGCGAGCAGGTTCGAAATGTTGACCGGCACCATGGTACGGTACGGAATCTGGAAGCTGCGCCCGTCAACGACCGGCTCGAAGATGTGGCCCTTATAGCCCTTACCCTCGACCTTGCCGTCGCCGTTCATCTCAGCATCCGGCGCCAGCATGTCATAGAAACGCGGGAACACAGCGATCACATCTTCAAACTGGCGGTTTGCCTCCATATCGTCAATCGTCAGATAATATTGACCGATAATACGGCGGCTGTCACGGAACCCAATCTCCGGTGCGATGGACGCAATCTCAAGGTTGCGCAGTTCTTCATAGTTCTCTTTCAGATAGTGATAGAGATCCATAATATACCCGCGGCATTCCAGCTCACCCTTTGTCAGATCCTTTACGTCCGTGGGGTCAAGGCCATAGGCGCAGGCATAGTTCGCATAGGAAATCTGGCCGCCAGGCGTCAGACGTCCAAACGGAAGGTCCTGGCGCTTACAGGGCAGGCCCGTCTCGCCTGCGCGGTAACGGCGCTTAAAGTCCTTTCCGATTTCACCCAGGCGGTCCGGATCCAATGTCAGCTTATCGACATCCGCGCCCGCAAAACGCACAGAAACCGTGCCCGGCTGGCAGAGGCCGTCCTTCTCGCGTCCCTGCTCAAACGGCACGCCTGCCGCAAACGCCACATCCGCGTCGCCGGTTGTATCAATAATGATCTCCGCGGCAACCGCCATCGGGCCTTTTTTCGTCTGGATAATTACGGCGTCAATGTGATCGCCGGTGGTAATAACTTCGTTCACAAACGAGTGGAAATAAATTTCAACGCCCGCCTTCTGGACAAACCGGTCCAGAAACACTTTCAGATATTCGCTGCAAAAGGCTTTCGGGTTGCGCAAGCGGATGTTGTCGTTTCCAAATTCCTCTTTGCATCCGCTCTCAATCTCCGCATAAATTCCCTCCGAGTGAAACGGCGGTTTTACGAAATAATTGCAGTTTTCCACATAGCAGGCCGTAATATTGCCGCCTAAAAACGCACGCTTCTCCAGCAACAACACGCGTGCGCCATTGCGTGCTGCAGAAACTGCCGCGCCAACGCCCGCCGGGCCGCCGCCGACAACCAGCACGTCAACGGTCTTTTCCACTTCCAATACCGTTTCTTTTCGAACGACTTTCATGTTTCCCCTCCAAATTTTCTTTTCCAATCATACCGGACTTGCCACCTGCAAGCGATACTTTATTTTCTATTATATTACAACCTGCGCCATTTGGCAATCGCAGATCTGCCGGCATTTGTCCGAGCGTACAGAGACGATGCACGGGCGGGAAAACGTGCAAATGGGGGGGGTGTAACCAACGTTTTTTTGCAGCTATTTACCGCCCCATGAAATCAACCGCACCGTAAGATCGTCCATCCTTTTTTCCGAGAAGACCGGGCGCCACTCCACTTTGCCCACAGAGTCAAAATAGAGAGAGGAACAGGCGGTGTGGAATTTGGGCGTGTTCTGCCCTGCAAAGATGGCGGTCGGACCATCTGCGCCACCAATGACGCCGATTGTAGCCGCACTGTCGCACGCGGCAGAAACAGCTTCTTGAGAATCGGACGTTATCCGCCGCGGTTCATCTCCGTCGGAACAGTCCTGGAGCATAAAACCCAAGCCGTCAAGGCCCGGCTCCAGAGTATAGCTCATAGAAAGAAGGTGCGTGGGGTACTCTTTAAAAGGATCGTGAAAAACATCTGCAGGCAGTTCCCACCATTCCAGTTCCTGGACCGTCAGCGTATAGGTCTTCTCATGCAAAGGATGGCGCAGCAAAACGCTCTCGCCGACATCCGGTGTGGCAAAGTGCTGCCCGGTGAACGTTTCCCGCTCCCGTTCCATCCGTACCGACAGGGATTTCAGATCTGACCCCTTCATAGTACCCCAGCGATAGGCGCTTCGATGGATGGACCACGCTCTGCCGTTATCCAAACCGTAATGATCCAAAATGCACTTTCCTTCCGTCTCGCACTTATCGCCCTGCGGCAGGCAAAATTCCGGCAGCCAGGTTAGCCCGCAGGCGTGTTCTCTCTCCAGCGTCTCCCCATTATACCTGATCTGTCCATGGAAGCTGACATCCAGCGGATTTTCCCTGCGGATCTGTTCCTGCTGCTCCTTGGTGAAGCAATAGCTGTCTTCATGGAACAGATCCCATTTATCAATGAAAGCTTTTACCTGAACCGGATCCGCTTCCATAAAATAGTCAACCACCAGGCCTTTGTCGCAGAGATACACAGCGGGGATGCGCCACTTTTCCCCACCCCAGCTGAAAGACTTTCCAATGGGAACTTCTATCCCCGCTTCGCCCTCATTGCGCCAAAAACCGCCATCATACGTGACCTTCCACGCCGAAGGCAGAACCGAAGCGCCGGCATTGCTATCCGGGCAGTCTTCGGAATAGGAAATTTGAGAGAGATCAAATTCGGCCTGCAATTTCTTGACATAAGCAAAGGCGTCCTCCATGGGTTCCAAGCCGAACTCCCTGCGAATTGAATCCAGCACATTCTGCTGTTCTTCTGTGGCCGGGCAGCCGTTGAGAAACGATTGAAACTGCGCCTCGTCCCAGGCGTAGCACTGCTCCAAAGCCGCCATATCCACGCAATACAATAGCAAACGCAGCAGGTCTTCAAAATTTCGGGCAATGGGATGAACACAGTCCCCAAAATTCATGGGACTGACGGCAAAAATCATCTCTCCAAATTCCGGGATCGTACAATAGTGGATGCCATTCACACCGGCATAGCCGATAATCCGTGCGTTTTTCGGTGTGCAGGAATAGGAAACATCGCAGCCGCGCCGCTCTATGCCAATTGGGGAAAAGTCGATATGCAGCTTTTCAAACCGTTCATACGCCGTACACATTGGGAAATCACCTCACTGTCTGGCATAATACCATTTTCCTGGTCAGCTGTTCTTCCGGCAACACGCAAATGCGCCCCGGCAACCGCTTCGGACTACCAGTCTGCATAGCACGTCAAATAAAAAACCTCTTTTATCCGTCGGGATAAAAGAGGTTTTCCTGGCGCGCTTGAAGGGACTCGAACCCCTGACCTACTGGTTCGTAGCCAGTCACTCTATCCAGCTGAGCTACAAGCGCATCTATACATTCTCTCAAGGCAAGAGATAGTATAGCATATGCTTTTTCAAAAATCAAGTGTTTTTTTCAAAAATTAAAAACCGTCCTGACGCCGCCGTGATTTTCCTGAAAACGGAAAATTGCGGCACTTGAATCAGGACGGATAAAGCTTTACAATAAAGAAAAGGGGCGGCTTTCCCTGCGCCGGCAGGGGAAACCCCATATTTTCGTTTCCCCTGCAAATCGTTCCAGGCATTCGCCGTTTTATGAATGGCTGTGAATGCCTGTACCATGCATGCCAAGCAGCATTTCGCGGACACGGGTACCCTCGCTGTCGTCAACTTCCAGCTCAAGCTTTGCCTCGCCGGAGTACGGTATATGGTTGTCCAGGTGTCCGCCCATTGGATAAAACGGCATTCCCGGCATCATAACGTTTACCGGCGTCACCATACCGGTATAAAATTCTGCGGCGGCCGGGAAATAAAATTCATCTGTCGGCAAATGCGACGGTTCATAGCCGCGGTTGGTCAAATCCGTAATGTGGCGTTTTTTGATGACAACGCCGGCTTCGCCAACATGACGTGCCGCAATTTCGGCATGATCGGTGCTTTCAAATATGGCGCTGATTTTCATTGCGATCCCTCCCGTGCTAGTATGCCCGGAGATTTTTGATAACATGACAACAGGTGGTGGCAAAATGGACGTCAGACTCAACGATATTTTGGAACTCAAGAAAGAACATCCCTGCGGAGGAAAACAATGGCTTGTGCTGCGCGTCGGCATGGACTTTCGCCTTCGCTGTACAACCTGCGGACATGAAGTGATGGTGCCGCGCCGCAAAATTGAAAAACGCATTAAAAAAATCATTCGGGAAGAGGAATAAACGGCGCGTTCCCGTAAAACAGTTCCGTATCAGCCGCGTTATCGTACGGCGGCGCCGCATATTCGGAGCGGCCGGCGCGTATATATTGTTTGCAATGAACAAAGAAGGATGGTCTGAACTTATGAAATACGGCTTGCGAAAATTATGCTGCCTGCTTTTTCTCTTCTGCCTGCTTTTTCCTGCGAATGCGGCGCGGGCACAGGCGGCCGGACAACCTCAGAACAGCGGAGAGTTTCGCGCCGTATGGGTTTCAACCGTTTTAAATCTTGACTATCCCGCCTCTCCCACGCCCGACGCAGCCGACCTTGCCCGTATGGCCGACGAAATCCTCGACGGCGCCGCTGCAATGGGCTTTAACGCCGTGATCTTGCAGGTGCGCCCATCGGCGGACGCAATCTATCCCTCGGACATTTTTCCCTGGTCATATTATCTGACAGGCGAGGCCGGAAAGGCGCCGTCCGACGGTTTCGACCCGCTCGCCTATTGGGTTGAGGCCGCGCATGCGCGCGGCCTTGAACTGCATGCCTGGATCAATCCCTATCGCGTTACAAAAAATACCTCAGATCACGAAATCGAAACGCTCGACCAGCTTCCAGAGGGATCCCCCGCCCGGGAACATCCCGAATGGGTCGTGAAATATGGCAGCGATTACTATTTTGATCCCGCGCTGCCCGAAGTACGGGCGCTTGTCACAAATGGAATCCGTGAAATCCTTGAGAATTACGACGTCGACGGCATTCATCTCGACGATTACTTTTATCCGGGGCAGGATTTTGACGACGCCGCATCCTACGCTGTCTACGGCGAAGGCCGTGATCTGGCCGACTGGCGGCGTGAAAACGTAAACATGCTCATCCGTGACCTTCATGACGCCGTAAGCGAATATCCGGACGCCGTATTCGGCGTCAGCCCCGCCGGCATTTGGGCTAACAGCTCTACAGACAGCCGTGGCAGCGCCACCTCCGGCGGTGAAGCGTATACGCAGCACTATGCGGACACACGGCTTTGGGTAGAAGAGGCCATGCTTGACTATATCTGCCCACAGATTTACTGGCATATCGGACATGCCCGTGCAGACTATGCGGAACTTGTCTCCTGGTGGTCGGCGCTTTGCCGGGATTCTTCCGTCCGGCTCTATATCGGCATGGCCGCCTATAGGGTCGACGGCGAGGGGGAAGACGAGGCCTGGCAGGGATACGATGAAATTCTGCGACAGCTCGAGCTCAACCGCGAAACGGCCGGCGTCGACGGCGTGATATTGTTCCGTTACGGCAGCCTCGCCGGCAACGCGCCGCTGGCAGAGGCGGTCGGCGCATGGTTTGCCAGTCACGTATCCTATCCGCTCGCCGTCTGCCTGCCGGAGCGGGATCTTACGACGGACCTCTCTTCCTATTATATCGGCGGTACGTCCGCAGTTGGCCATGAACTCCTGTGCAACGGCACGCCCGTGGAGGACGTTTCCGAAAGCGGCTTTTTTGGAACATACGTTACACTTGATTATGGACCCAACGTCTTTGTATTCACCCAAAACGGGGTGAGTGTGCGCCGGACCATCACGCGTGTCGCACAGCTTCCGGATTACAGCGCGGCGGGCAGCATAACGTCCGCATTCCCCACATCCGACTATTATTCCCCGCCCGGATATAATATTGAACTGCGCTGCACGGCGCCCGTCGGCGCTTCGGTAAAAGCCGAATTTGGCGGACGTACGTATGTGCTCTATCCGGACCGTTACCCCTCCTCGCAGGACAGTTCTGCCGATACCACCGTATTCCGGGCAGTCGTAACGCTGCCGGGCAAAAGCAGCGGTATCGACGACTTGGGCGCCCCGGTTTACACCATGCGCTGGCGGGATGTACGTCAGCGCGTGACCGCATCGGGACATCTTTACCTCGTTCGGGACGGAGAGACGCTCATGGTAGAGATGGGAGAGACCGTTTACGCCTACGAAAACGCCTCGTCTTCCGGCGGCTGTATCAACGAATATGCAGCCGGCATGTCGGACAATGTCGACTACATAAGCGGTACATTTTTAAAACTCACGTCCGGCTACTGGGTCAGTGCCGGCGATGTCACGGTCCGGCAGGGTACGATTTCCGATCATACCGTAACCCGCGTTCGCCATACGATTTACGAGGGTTTCGAGCAAATTTCCTTTCATAAAAACACCGGCGCCGCCGCTTACGCGTCGTATGACGCAGAAGAACGAACCGTCACCGTCCGTGTCTCCCCGGCGGAAAACGCGCCGGCGCTTCAGCTTCGAGCCGGTTCCATGTTTTCCGATTGTGTTTCATTTACGCAGGATGGCTGCGCCGTCTATCAACTGACCCTGCGCGAGGATGCCGCTCTCGGCGGCGTTTACACGGAAACGACAAAAAATGGGGTGGCGCTGATTGCCCGGGAAAAACGAACGGCATCCGATGGCGCCTATCCGCTCTTGGCGCACACCATCGTCATTGACGCGGGCCACGGAGGTCCGGCCTCCGGGACGCTCGGTCTGCTGGGTTCCGCATATCCCGAAAAAGAGGCGAATCTTGCGCTTGCCTCCGCTCTGGCGGAAAAACTACGCGGGCTCGGTGCAACAGTAATAGAAACGCGTACAGAGGATATTGACGTTTCGCTTGAAGCGCGTGTCGCCATTTCCCGCGCCGCGCGTCCGGATCTTTTTCTCTCCATTCACTGCAACAATCTCTCTTCAGATGCCGACATGACGTCGGTTGAGGGATTCTCTGTTTACTACCGCGAGCCGCTCTCTCAGGACGCTGCGTCAGAAGTCTTTCAAACCGTCCTGGCGCAAATGTCCGGAGCGGAGCGCGGCCTGCATGAGCAGAATCTCTATGTCTGCCGGGGAGGCTGGTGTCCGGCGGTTCTTTTTGAAACGGCATTTATGTCCAACCCGCACGATTTTGAAAATCTGACGGACAGCGCCTGGCGCGAGGCCGTCACAGATGCGCTGGCACAGGGGATCCTCTCCTATTTCAGCTGACATTCCAAAAGCAGAGACCCGCAAAACGGTCCGGCGCACATTCCTTTGATTTGACTCAAGAAGGAGGCGGAAGTTCTTGTATACGCCGCTTGCGGACAAAATCCGTCCAAAGACGCTCGACGAGGTCGTCGGGCAGGAACACATTCTGGGAAAGGGCTGCATCCTGCGCCGTATTATTGAGAGCGGGCATGTGCCAAATCTGATTTTTTACGGCCCGTCCGGCACAGGAAAGACCACCGTTGCGGAAATCATCGCGCAGC
>URVL01000098.1 GCA_900551265.1 uncultured Eubacteriales bacterium
AGGAACTCGTCGAGATCATGAAAAATGCGCTTCAGCTTTCTCCGGTTTCACAGGTTCTGGTTGAAAAAAGCATCAAGGGATATAAAGAAATCGAATACGAGGTCATGCGTGACGCAAACGATACGGCTATCACAATCTGTAATATGGAAAACATCGACCCGGTAGGGATTCATACCGGCGACAGTATCGTCGTGGCGCCAAGCCAGACCCTGACCAATAAAGAATACCACCTCCTGCGCGACAGCGCGCTTAAGATTATTCGTGCGCTGGAAATCGAGGGCGGCTGCAATGTACAGTTTGCGCTCGATCCGGAATCCTTTAACTACTATCTCATTGAAGTTAATCCCCGTGTTTCCCGTTCGTCTGCACTTGCATCCAAGGCCAGCGGATACCCGATTGCACGTGTGTCCGCCAAAATTGCAGTCGGTATGACGCTGGATGAAATTCCTCTTGCCAACACACCGGCATCTTTTGAGCCAACACTTGACTACGTCGTTACGAAAATGGCACGCTTTCCATTTGACAAATTTTCAGATGCGTCCAACAGCCTTTCGACACAGATGAAGGCCACCGGTGAAGTTATGAGCGTCGGACGCACCATTGAGGAGAGCCTGTTAAAGGCCATCCGTTCACTGGAAACCGGCGTATGCCATCTCTATCTTGCCAAATTTGACGATGTGTCTGAAGCGGAACTTCTTGACTATATCAAAATCGGTACGGACGACCGTATTTTTGCAATTGCCCAGCTGATTCGTCTCGGTACAGATCTCAGCCTGATTTGCAATGCGACGCAAATCGACATGCTTTTCCTGGAAAAGTTTAAAAATATCGTAGACTTCGAAACGGAACTTGCCGCGCATCCCGGCAATCCCGATACGCTATATGAGGCAAAACGCATGGGGTTCTGCGACCGCTATATTGCAAAGCTCTGGAACTGCCGTGAGCAGGATATCTACGATATGCGCGAGCGGCTTGCGCTCTTCCCCGTCTATAAGATGATAGACAGTTGTGCCAGCGAGTTTGACAGTTATATTCCTTATTTCTACTCCACTTATGAACGCCAGAATGAGTCGCTTGTCAGCGACCGCAGGAAAATTATCGTGCTGGGTTCCGGCCCCATCCGCATCGGCCAGGGCGTAGAATTTGACTATTCTACGGTCCATGCTGTCAAAACAATCAGACAGGCCGGATACGAAGCCATTATCATCAACAACAATCCCGAAACTGTCTCCACCGACTATACAACAAGCGATAAACTCTATTTCGAGCCGCTGACGGTTGAAGATGTTATGAACATCATCCGCCTGGAAAAGCCGTATGGCGTCATCGCCTCCCTTGGCGGGCAGACCGCCATCAACCTTGCAGGGCCGCTGGCAGCGCGGGGCGTACGTCTCATCGGCACAGATGTTGACGCCATTGAAAAAGCGGAAAACCGTGATTCTTTCGAAAAAATTGTCTCTCGTCTTGGGATTCCGCAGCCAAAAGGCCGCGCCGTGACAAATATCGAAGACGGCGTGCGGGCAGCTGCGGAAATCGGCTACCCCGTGCTTGTACGCCCCAGCTATGTCCTGGGGGGACGCGCCATGCAGATCGTCTCTAATGAGGAAACCCTTCGTGTCTATTTGAAAACCGCCGTGGAACTTGACGAGGATCAGCCGGTACTGGTTGACAAGTATATTGTCGGCAAAGAAGTTGAGGTCGACGCAGTATGTGACGGTACGGACGTCTTTGTACCAGGTATAATGGAGCACGTGGAGCGTACAGGCGTTCACTCCGGCGACTCGATCAGCGTCTATCCGCCGTTTTCCATTTCTGAGCGCGTAAAAGAACGGCTGCTTGACTATATGAAAAAGCTGGGCCTTGCAATTGGCATTGTCGGACTTTATAACGTCCAGTTTATCGTAGACCCGCATGAAGACGTGTATATTATTGAAGTCAACCCCCGGTCTTCGCGCACCGTACCGTTCATCTCCAAAGCTACCGGCTACTCTCTCGCCGATATTGCAACGCTCTGCATTTTAGGCCACAGCCTTCGCGAGCAGGGGATTACGGAGATCTATCCGAAGGAAAAAGAAAAATGGTATGTAAAAGCTCCGGCCTTCTCCTTCTCCAAGCTGCGCGGCCTGGACGCCACGCTTTCCCCGGAAATGAAGTCCACCGGCGAGGCCATCGGCTATGACAAAAAGCTGACCCGTGCGCTTTACAAGGCTTTGCAGTCCTCCGGCATGCATCTGTCGAATTACGGTACCATTTTCGTCACTATTGCGGATGCGGACAAAGAGGAGGCTCTGCCGCTCATCCGCCGTTTCTATAATCTCGGCTTTAATATTGAAGCGACGCATGGTACTGCGCAGTTCTTAAAAAGCCATGGCATCCGAACGCGTGTGAAGGCGAAGATCAGCGAGGGAAGCGACGAAATCCTGCGTTCGATCCGGCAAGGCCATGTCAGTTACGTGATCAATACACGCGATATCAGCTCGCTTGACACCATGTCCGACGGGTTCGAGATCCGGCGCTGTGCGGTTGAAAATAACGTTACAATCTTTACTTCGCTGGATACGGTGCGCGTACTGCTTGACGTGCTCGAAGAAATCACGCTTTCCATCGCACCAATCGACGCTTGAGGGGGATGCGGATGAACATACATGAACATTACACCATGCTCGAAAACACCGCTGTAGCGCAAGACGTTTTCCGGATGCGTCTTGCGGGAAACACCGCCGCGTTTACTCGCCCGGGGCAATTTTTAAATATTGCCCTGGACGGGTTATTCCTCCGGCGTCCCATTTCCATCGCAGATTATGACGCCTGCGGCGTACTCATCTATTATAAGGTCGTCGGAGAGGGCACGCGCCGGATGAGCACAATGGTTGCCGGCGAAACGCTTGACGTTTTAACCGGGCTCGGGAATGGCTTTGACGTGGTCAGCTCCGGTGATTCTCCGCTGATCATAGGCGGCGGTGTCGGCGCGCCCCCACTCTACCGTTTAACGCGGGAACTGCTTGACCGAGGGAAACAGCCGACCGTTATTTTGGGCTTTAACACCCAGTCCGACATTTTCCTTGCGCCGGAATTTAAGGCGATGGGGGTTCCCGTCATTCTTTCGACCGCTGACGGTAGCGCTGGCGTTCATGGGTTTGTGACCGATGCACTGCACAAGGCGGCGCCATCCTACGATTACGTCTATGCCTGCGGTCCGGAGCCCATGCTTCATGCGCTTTATGACGCCACAGACACTCCCGGACAGTATAGTTTCGAGGCCCGTATGGGATGCGGTTTTGGCGCCTGCATGGGGTGCAGCTGTAAAACCAAGTATGGCTACAAACGAATCTGCCGCGACGGTCCTGTGCTGGAGAAGGAGGAGATCATATGGTAGACACCCGTGTAACGTTAAGCGGTCTGGCGCTTGAAAACCCGGTGATACCCGCCAGCGGCACTTTCGGCTACGGTCACGAATTTGCCGAACTCTACGATATTAACATACTGGGCTCTTTTTCTTTCAAAGGGACGACACGCGAACCGCGCTACGGCAATCCCCTGCCGCGCATTGCAGAGTGTCCTGCCGGGATGATCAATTCTGTTGGCCTGCAAAATCCCGGGATTGACGCGGTCATTGAAAAGGAATTGCCACGCATGCGTGAGGTATTCCATAAGCCCGTCATCGCCAATATTTCCGGTTTTTCCATAGATGAATATGTCGAATGCTGCGCAAAAATTGACCAGGAAAACTGCGTGGGTTTGATTGAAGTCAATATCAGCTGTCCGAACGTGCATAACGGCGGCATGAGCTTTGGCGTGTCTCCCGAGTCGGCCGCACTGGTTACGCGCGAAGTGCGCGCCGTAACGAAAAAACCGATCTATATGAAACTCTCCCCCAACGTAACGGATATCGCCGCAATTGCTACCGCCTGCGAAAAAGCGGGGGCAGATGGCATCAGCCTGATTAACACACTGCTCGGTATGCGAATTGATCTACGAACGAGGCGTCCCGTTGTTGCCAACAAAATGGGAGGGGTATCCGGTAGAGCAATCTTCCCCGTTGCCTTGCGTATGGTCTGGCAGGTTGCAGAGGCCGTTTCTGTCCCGATCATGGGGATGGGCGGCGTATCCAGCGCCAGGGATGTAATTGAAATGATGCTGGCCGGCGCCACGGCCGTACAGGTGGGCGCGGCCAATTTGACCAACCCCTACGCCTGCCGGGATATCATAGAAGAACTGCCGGGAGTTATGAAGTCGCTCGGCATTGAAAGCTTACAAGAAATTGTTGGAGGTGCACATTCATGAGTCGTGACGTTATCATTGCCTGTGACTTTAAAAACCGGGAAGAGACGCTTACCTTCCTCGATCATTTTACGGAGGAAAAGCCCTATCTCAAAATTGGCATGGAACTTTTCTATGCAGAAGGCCCCTCTATTGTTCGGGAATTAAAATCGCGCGGGCATAAGATTTTTCTGGACTTAAAGCTGCATGACATACCAAATACCGTAAAGAGTGCGATGGCCGTCCTCTCCTCGCTGGACATTGACATGTGTAACCTTCACGCGGGCGGGACCATCGCCATGATGGAAGCGGCACTGGAAGGCCTCATGCGGCCCGACGGCACGCGTCCACTTCTGATCGCCGTCACACAGTTGACCTCAACGAATGAAGCGCGGATGCGTGAAGATCTTTTGATCAATCGTCCCATTGAAGAGGTTGTCGCACATTATGCGCTGAACACAAAAAAGGCGGGGCTCGACGGCGTTGTCTGTTCTCCGCTCGAGGCCGCGCGTGTCAAAGAGGTCTGCGGCAAGGACTTTTTGACCGTTACGCCCGGCGTGCGTTTTGCCGATGGAGACGCCGGTGACCAGGCGCGTATCGCTACCCCTGCGCGTGCAAAAGCGCTCGGCTCCGATTATATCGTAGTAGGACGTCCCATTACGCGTACGGATGATCCCGTCTCCGCATACCGCCGCTGTATCCATGAATTTTTATCATAAGAGGTGAGATACCATGAAACGAAAGATTGCAGAACAGCTTTTGTCGATTGGCGCGGTATTTCTGCGTCCACAGGAACCGTTCATCTGGGCCAGTGGGATCAAGAGTCCGGTTTATTGCGATAACCGCCTGATTCTCACTGCTCCCGAGGCACGAAACATTGTAGAACAGGCGATCGCGGATCAGGTTCGCACGCTTTATCCGGACTGCGAAGTACTCATGGGAACCAGCACGGCGGGTATCGCCCATGCGGCCATTGCAGGACATCTTCTGGGGCTTCCAATGGGCTATGTGCGGTCTTCCGCTAAAGATCACGGACGTGGAAACCAGATCGAGGGAAAACTTCTTCCGGGACAAAAGGTTGTCGTCATTGAGGACCTGATTTCAACCGGCGGCAGTGTAATCGAAGTGGTAAACGTGCTGCGTGAAGCAGGCGCCGACGTTCTCGGTATTGTCAGCATCTTTACGTATGGCATGAAAAAAGGTCTTGAACGCCTCGCCGCAGCTCACGTTGAGAATCACAGTCTGACAAATTTCGATACCATTGCAGAAGTCGCAGCAGAAAATGGTTATATCAACCGCTCCGACATTGCGCGTCTATTAGCTTTTCGCGACAATCCCTCCGATGAAAGCTGGATTGGAGCCGTGAAATGAGAAGCCTGATTGATATTCTTGACCTTTCAGTCGATGAGATTACCTCCCTCATTCAAGTTGCGGACGATATTATTGCAAATCCTGAAGCATATGCAGACAAATGCCGCGGCAAAAAACTCGCCACGCTTTTCTTTGAGCCTTCCACGCGTACGCGTCTGAGCTTTGAAGCGGCCATGTATGAGCTGGGCGGCCATGTGATTGGCTTTTCTGAGGCCGCATCAAGCTCAGCGGCAAAGGGCGAGAGTATCGCCGATACCGTTCGGACCGTGAGCTGCTATGCGGACATCATCGCCATGCGCCACCCAAAGGAGGGCGCGCCGCTTGTTGCTTCCATGAAATCCTGGGTACCAGTTATTAACGCGGGAGACGGCGGACACAATCATCCCACACAGACCCTCGCCGATTTATTCACCATTCATCGTGAGAAAGGCCATTTCTCCGGGTTGACAGTCGGCCTGTGCGGCGACTTGAAGTTCGGACGCACCGTGCACTCGCTTATCAACGCCCTGTCACGATATGACGACGTACGCTTTGTACTGATTTCGCCGGATGAACTCGTGCTGCCAGACTATATTAAAACGGACGTCCTGCAACGCGGCGGTTTTTCCTTCTATGAGACGGACGATCTTGAAAAGGTAATACCAGAGCTCGACATTTTATATATGACGCGCGTTCAGCGTGAGCGATTTTTCAATGAGGCGGACTATATCCGCTTAAAGGACAGTTATATTTTAACTCCTGAAAAGCTTGTTACGGCAAAAAGCGATCTCGCCATTATGCATCCACTGCCGCGCGTCGGTGAAATTGCAGGTTCTGTGGACGACGATCCCCGTGCCTGCTACTTTAAACAAGTGCTTTATGGCAAGTACATGCGTATGGCGCTGATCCTCATGCTGTTGGAGGTGGCGTGAATGATTATTGATTCCATAAAAAATGGTATTGTCATCGACCACATTAAAGCCGGACGCAGCATGGAACTTTATCATCTGCTGCATCTGGATCGTTTAAAATGCTCTGTCGCGATTATCAAAAATGCACCGAGTGAAAAGATGGGGCGAAAGGACATCATTAAAATTGACGAAGAACTGAGCGTAGACCTGGATATGCTTGGCTATATCGATCCCGGTGCAACCATAAACGTGATACGGGATGGCGTGCTTGTAGAAAAGCGTCATTTGGAGCTGCCGGAACGCGTTGAGAATGTAATTTTTTGTAAGAATCCGCGTTGTATTGTTACGACGGAGCGTGAGATCCCACATATTTTTCGCCTGGTAAATCGCGATCTGGGTATTTACCGCTGTCTCTACTGCGATACAGAAGGAAAGCGTAACGAAGAAGAATAACAAACTACGCGCTAATCAAAAAAGCACCCTGTGGTTAAAAACCACAGGGTGTTCTCCTTTTAGGCCTCTTCAAGCAGTTCGTAACACGCTAAGAGGCGCTCCTCCAGTTCTTCCTTCTCCGCAAGGAAACGGTTTAGCGCTTCATAATCAGAGGCATTCGCCGAAATCGCCGCATCTAATTCTGTAATCTGCGCCTCCAACATAGCGGCCTCACGAGCGGCGTTCTCACGCCGCCGCTGAAGGCGGCGCATCTCCTTGGCCGGGCTGTCCGAGCCCGTGCGCGCGCGCGGCGCATCGGATTTCAGAGCCTTCTTTTCCTGCTTTGCAGCGGCGGCCTGGATAGACGCGCGAATCTTTGCCGCACGGTATTCTTCAAAACCCATGCGGTAATCGTTAATTTTTCCATCTTCCAGCTCCCATATACGCGTGGCAAACCGCGTGACAAAATAACGGTCATGCGAAACGAAGAGCATCACGCCGCCGAAGCCATCCAGCAAATCTTCCAGCCACTCACGCGACGCAAGATCCAGATGGTTGGTCGGCTCGTCCAGGATCAAAAAATTCAGGTCGTGATACATAATGATACAGAGTTTCAGCCGCGACAGCTCCCCACCGGACAAGACAGAGAGCGGTTTAAAGACATCCTCACCCTGAAACTGATAGGCCCCCAAACGATTCCGCGCTTCTTTCACATCAAGCGGCAAAGCATAGAGCAAGGTATCCAGGACACTACGATCCATATTGTCAAACTTAACGATCTGCGGTAGATACGCCCATTTTGTTTGTAAGCCAAAGACCACACGGCCACTGTCCGGTTTCAGATCTCCGGTTAAAATATTCAGCAACGTAGATTTTCCGCAGCCATTCGGCCCGTAGATACACACGCGTTCGCCGCCGTTAATCAAGCCGGAAACACCAGACAGCACCTGATTTTCTCCATAGCGCTTGCTGATATCAAAGAATTTCAGAGCCTCATCCGCACGGAATTCCGCTTCTCCGAGTTTTGCATGCAGCACGCGCTGGCGGCGTGGACGGTCTGCGATCGTCATCCGTTCAATTTTATGCTCTACAACCTTTGCCTTGTGGATCGCCTGCTCTGTCGCCCAGGAACGGTAGCGCCGTGCCATAGCCTCCATGCGCTCTTTTTCCTCCATCTGCTCTTCCCACAGCTTCAAAGCTTCCTGATAGCGGCGTTCTTTTTCTACGACATA
>URVL01000099.1 GCA_900551265.1 uncultured Eubacteriales bacterium
TTGTGCTGGAGGGGGGGCGGTGGGCGGGGTCCTGACGATGCTGACGAGTGCTGACAAGAGATAAAGATGTCGCGATATAGAAGGCAGCTCCCGTCAAAGGCGATAATGGATGCTGAAAGACGGGAGAAGCAGCGGAAGTGATAACATACTCGTAAGAAAGAGGGTGATTTGATCTTAAACCCTCAGTTGCTCGGTGATCCCCTGCGCCTGTGCCATCTGCCTCACCAGCAGCTCCAGCATCTCTCGCGCCTGCCAATCTATCTCGTTTAAGTGCTGCGTCAGCTCACCAGAGGTCAACAGGTCGGCGTATAAGACCCTTCGATGCTCTTTGAGGTACTTGAGCCGCAGACGGCCATAGCGTCCGAAGGACGCTTCTTCTTTTCTCGGTAAGGTAAGATTTGGTAGGTAAAAGCCCTCGTGGCTTGTGTAAGTGATTTCCATTGCGTGATACTCCTTAGTCAACCTCGAATAAAGAATGACGCTTTATGTTTCGATATATCCAACGAAATTGTAGTAGATGTGAATGTCGCGTTCTTCGTGATCGTCCACGGGATAGCGTTCGCTGATCTCAATTTTCTGAATCAGCCGCACCAGCGTAGGGCGGTCGAGTTCTTCAAGCTGGGCGTAGTCCTGCATCATGTCCAGCCATGCGTCCACGGAGGACTCCGTTTCCCGGCTGGCGGCAAGTTGCCCAGTCAACTCCTTATAACGCTCCTGCTTTTCCCGACGTTCGGCTTCGTACTGGTTGAGAAGATTGACGCACATGCTCTCCGGGATGCGTCCCAAAACCTTATCCTCATAAGCGGACTGAATCAGCTTATCCAGCTCCGGAAACCGTTTGCCGATGGCGTTCAGTTCTGCTTGCAGCGTTCGGGTACGCTCCGCGCTGGCGTCCTGTTCCCTCGCCAAAAGCTGCGTCCTCAGCGTCTCACGGCTGTTCTGCGCCCACATCGCCTTGCACCGAATATAAAACGATATCTCCCGGCTGCGTCGTTGTCTGGACATCGTTTCTTGAAAAACTCTGCGACAGACTGCCGACCTGCTCAAAGCCGCCATAGCGCGAAGCAGAAACTTCGATCGCACCATTTTGCGCCGACGTAAGCAACTCGCTGACGGTCTCATTGTCTTCCCATAGAACGGTTAGCCATAGTCTCGTTTGCTTCCGTTTCGGTAAAGGGCAGAGGTTCGCCCTTTGAGAGCAGGGCGGCAATGGAAAGCATTAGCTTGCTTTTTCCATCGCTGGGATTGCCCTGCAACAGCGTAACTTTGCCGAACGGAATATACGGATAGCACAGCCATTGCACTTCTTTCTGTTCAATTTCGCTTGCCTTGAAAACTTCAAGAGGTACACTGACAGTCATTTCATTTAGCTAAGGTTTATTATTGTATCTCACGCTTTTTATAAAAAGTGATAGCCATACGCCAAGAAAGTGCATATGCTCCGACTCCAACGACAACAAGTATTGCCAACACCAAGTTGGGTTTGATTTCTATCCCAAGCTGACTCCTGAAGAAACTGGTTGCCAAAACACTTGCACCGCATACAAAACCGATCATCACATAGTAAGCAGTCCTTCCTTTTTCCACACCCAGTTTGAATATGAACGGGAGCGGTATGGAGGACGCAAGCATTGATACGACCAGCATCAACAGCATAAGGACAGCAAGCTTTTCAAGAGCAAAATCACCGGCAATCATCATTTTTGTTGCTTGTGCAATTCCCGTAACGAGCAACACAGTTAGTTGAACAAGTATCCCGATTAAGTATTTTTCAGAAACGATTTGTTCTTTTGCATAGGGCATTGTTCCGCTGTACTGCATCCACCCGCTACGTTCATCATATCCAAGCAGGGTAACAGGGATCATACCACACAACATACAGGGATAGAATGTAAAGAACAAATTCTCACCATTTTCAAGGGATATCCCAATAAAAACAGCGGTAATGAGAATGTATGATCTGCAATACTTCTGTATCATATACCAATCTTTCAATAGAAGTCCCTTCATGTTATTTCGCCTCCTTAACCATAAATACAAACAGTTCTTCGATACTGATTGGGCTGATATGAATATCGGAAGGAACAGCATTTCTCAGCACCATTGCTTCCACGCCGTAAGCATTTTCTTTTTTATACTTAACGGAGTTGAATGGAATCGTCTGAAATTCATCAATGGAACAATGAACAAGACCATATTCCTCCCGCAATAAATCTTTTTCTTCACACAGCAAAAGCTTCCCTTTATGCAAAAATGCGATATAATCGCAAAGCTTTTCCAAATCATTGACAATGTGAGAAGAAATGAGAATAGAGTGGCTTTCATCTCTTGTGAACTCGCTAAACATCTCAACAACTTCATCACGAACCACTGGGTCAAGCCCTGATGTCGCTTCATCCAAAATCAGTAGCTTACTGTTATGGGACATAGCAATGGCAATTCCCAGCTTCATCTTCATTCCACGAGAAAATTCTTTGAACTGCTTTTTGTCCGGCAGTGCAAGTTTCTGTACCAGTCGAGAATATTCGGCATCGTTCCAGTTTTGAAAGGTATGTTTCATTACCTTTCCGACCTGATTAACGGTCAAACATTCAGGGATACCCACCTCGTCCAGCACAACGCCGATATCCTCTTTTGTAAGTTTAATATTGTCCCCGTTGTCCTTTCCGAGAATGGTAATACTACCACTGTCTTTGTGAATCATATCGAGAATGAGCTTTATGGTGGTGCTTTTACCGGCACCATTCTCGCCAACAAGCCCCATAATACAGCCACTTGGCAGTGTCAGATTTAAGTTGTCGAGCGTAAAGTCGGGGTATGACTTCGTAAGATTCTTAATCTCAAGTGCGTTCATTATTGTTCCTCCAGGCTGAAATTGACCATTTCTATAATTTCCTGTTTGCTTAGATTGCAGGAAACAGCGAGTTTGACAATCTCATCAATATATTCTTCAATCTTTTTCAGATTTTCTTCTCGCAGCAGTTCTATGTTTTTAGGAGCTACATAGCACCCCTTAGCGGGCAAAGTGTAAATAAATCCTTCCCTTTCCAGTTCTTCATATGCACGCTTTGTCGTAATAAAGCTTATACGAAGATCCTTCGCAAGACCTCGTATCGACGGCAGCAATTCGTCCTGCTTTAGTGCGCCGCTGATAATCTGACTTTTAATCTGAGAATATATCTGATCGTAGATCGGTGTTCCACTTTTATTATCAATCAAAATATTCACGCCATCACCTCTGTTAATTCTGTGTATATTCATTATATACAGTCGAGACTGTGTTGTCAATAGAGTTCATAAATATGAGCAGGCAATCAAGGACGGCAGTGAGGACAGACTAAAGGAACTGATTCCCGATCACTTGCCGGAGGAAATCCGAAAAGCATATGAAAACGCGCATGGCTAAAACGGATAGCCCAACAACGGCAAACGATGCCTTACAGAGTGGCTGCTAAACGGAGGCAGAAAAAAGGTGAAAAATCGGCCTTCGTTTGCCTTCGGCGCCGTTTTGCCGACTGAACAGGAAAACACACAGCCAGCACTTCAAACGCTGCTTACAAACGGAAAAATCCACATAGTTCAACTCTTATCACAACAGTCATTTCACCTATCTGTCCATCTCCTGCCTTACAAAAGAAAACCGAAATCAACTCTGACCGCCTATGAAAAAGAGCCACACTCTGATGTGCTGGATCGCCCAGTCATCGGAATGTGGCTTTTTCGATTTCTAATTGTCTGCACCGCTGTTTTTCTTGTCATGCTTTATACAAGGTTGTCATTTTATGCATTTCGGGATTGACCCTTATTCTGACCCTTTAGCGGGCCATCTTCTATAAAACAACTGGACTGACTGATACCATGTTTTATAGTTTCAGAACTGAATATCACATAATTTAATGTAATTTGTTGCTGAAAATTCTTTTTTCCGAATTCGAGTCCTGTACCGCGCACCATGGTCAAAAGTCCTGAAACCACAATGGTTTCAGGACTTTTCGTTATTTTGACGAAAGACGCTGCTGGAATTATCTGGGAAACACTCGGAAAAGTTGCAAAAACGGCCTTTTCGGTTTTCTCGCCGCACAAAAAACAGGCGGTCTCCTTGAACGGGGAGACCGCCTGTTTTTGCGTTTTAATGACAGTCCTTTTTGTCCGTCCGGCACATGAGATAGTCCAGTGTCTCCATGTTCGGCTCACTGCGTACCAGCTCATCATGCGCGCCATCCATGCGTCCTTGCCTGTCCATCCATGTACACCGCAGAAAGACACAGATTCTCATCGCAGACCGCAAAATCCGCACGTTTTCCAGCAGCGATCGAACCGATTTCCGCCTCGCAGCCCAGTTCCCTTGCCGGAACGAGCGTTGCCGAGAGGATCGCCTGCTCCTTCGGAATGCCAAAAGCGACCGCTTTTTTCATACAGTCATAGAGATTCGTCGCAGAGCCCGCCAGTGCGCCGTCTGCAAGCTTTGCCACGCCGCCGGACAGGAACACGTCCTGCCCTCCAAGGGTATACCTCCCATCCGGCATGCCGCAGCAGCGCAGGGCATCGGAGATGAGGCAAATTCGGTTGGGAAACAGCTTGAATGCCATACGAACGGCACTCGGATGGATGTGGTGTCCATCGCAAATGAGCTCGGCAACCACATTCTCCCGTTCGCTGGCAGCCCCGATCGGGCCAGGCTTCCGGTGATGGATAGGCGGCATGGCATTATAGAGATGTGTCAGGTGGCTTGCACCTGCATCAAAGACATCGCAGGCGTCGTCGTAGGTGCAGTCCGTATGGGCAACAGAGACTGTGCAAAGCTTGCTTGCCCGCCGGGTAAATGCTGCCGCGCCAGGCAGCTCCGCCGCCACATCCACAATGCGAAGAAGCCCCTCCGAAACGTCATATAGCCGCTGAAATGCTTCAAAATCAGGATCTCGCAGATACGCGCCGTTCTGCGCGCCTTTTTTCTTCTCGGAGAAAAAGGGGCCCTCCATCTGGATGCCCATCAGCCGAGCGCAGTCCTCCGGCTGCTCATTTTTGAACCGCACCGCAGTCTGATACGCCGTTTCCAGAACGTTATAGGGCAGCGTCATAGATGCGGGCGCAAAGCTGGTCACGCCGTTTTGTGCGAGATACTGGGCCATTTTCATAAGCCCCTCATAGTTACCGTCGGAGAAGTCCGCGCCGGAGTTGCCGTGATTATGCACGTCAACGAGTCCCGGAATGACGTACCCTTTTTTCAGATCAACGCCATCCACCTCCGGAACGGATGTCAGGATCTCGGTGAACCTGCCGTTTTCCACTCGGAATGAACCGAACCGAAAGCTGCCGTCTACAAAGATATTTGCGTTTTTGAACAGCACACTTACACCTCCGGCAGACTGGCTGCCGCCATCGACTGACCGACGCGGCGGAAGTTCTCATCCGGCAACTGCACATGCATCTTTTCGGCAAGACCCGGATATTCTTCCGTCAGAACTCTTCGGCACTCCGCAACAATATGCTCTCCGCCAAGCCCGGAGGCAACGCGCCCCAAGACCAACAGGTGGCGGATATCATAGAACATGTCATAGAGATACAGTGTATGCGCCAAGTAAACGCCGATGGAGTCAAAAACGGACAGGGCAGAGGAATTTCCGCTCTCTGCCAGCTTCTGGACCTCCTTGAGCTTTTCAGCGGGCGTGAGCCCCTCTGCAAGCATGATCCCCGCGGCAGGTGCGAGCTTTGCAACTGCATCCTGTGAGAAATACTTGCAGCCGACGCCGATATCGCCCGACCACTCATCACGCATGGCTTTTTCATTCAGGTCGACCGGCGCAAAAGCAAGCTCGTTGAACCAGCCGAGAATGTTGCCGTCCGCATCTACATAGCCGGCTGCCTCCGAGGTCCCCATTGCAAGGCCCATCACGCAGCCCTCTTGCAAGCTCATATAGCCGGCAAGCGCCGTAACGTCTCCGTCGTTGGCAACGACAACGGGAACGTCACCGATCTCCTTTGCCGCGCGGTCATAGATCGTCTTAACCTCTTCACGCCGTTCGCGCGGGACTTTAATGAAAAGAGAGGACACCATCGGCGCGTTTCCAATGAAGGTGCCTGCCGACGAAACGCCGATACCGTCCACTCGCGGCATTTTGGATGCCGCCGTTTTGAACGCAGCCACAATGCCGTCATACTGATACTGCGGATCCTCGCTGGTCTTGGGATGCCAGATGACCTCCTCAGAGTAGACGGTCTGCCCGTCGATGACCGCAGAGACCTTGCGGTCAGAGCCGCCGGCGTCAAGACCAATGCGGCAGCCGTTTGTATGGCCTCCCACACGGATCGGGCTCTCGTTGGCAGCCGGGAAATTTGTTTCGCCGCAGATAATGACCTCAAGCGGACGTTCAAACATATCAAGCTCAAAGCCTGCGTCAAATTCGCGCGCCCCGCCCTGACGGTATGTGTCCCGGATCTGCGCGGCAATGGCATCGTCGCCCTGAAGATAGATCCGGAAGCCGCCAGCCGTCCAGAGCAGCATTTTCACCAGCCGCTCGGCAAATCTCATATTGGCGGCGGCGAATTTCTCCTCACGCAGGCGGGTCTCATAGACGGTGATCTTGCCGTGATCGCGCTCGACCGCAATTCGGAAGGGGCGGGTCGCTTCCGCAAGATAAGCCCTCGCCCAAACGCCGAACGGAATGAAGCCTGGGTCGAGTGCCGGCATGTTTTTAACAGAATATGTAATATCTAAATACTTCACAATGCCCCTCCTTACGGCATTTTGGATGCTGCCGCCTCGTCACAGATCAACGTTACATCGGGATGGAACTGTAAGATAGAAGCGGGGACCTCCGGGGTAACCGGCCCGAAAAAGGCGCGGCAGAGAATATCAGCCTTGTCCGCGCCCGTGATGACCATAACGATTTTCCGCGCAGCCATGACCGTGCCGATCCCCATCGTAACAGCCTTGGTCGGAACCTCATCAATAGAGGCGAAAAAGCGCTTGTTTGCCTCACGAGTCATGTCTGCGAGCAGGACCTCGTGAGTCATGACCGGAAAATGGTCACAGGGCTCGTTGAAGCCGATGTGTCCGTCATGGCCGATACCGAGAAGCTGGATATCTACGCCGCCCCAATCCTCGATCCGGCGCTCATAGTCTTCACACATAGCAGGAATATCTGCCGCTAAACCGTCAGGAACAATGGTGTTCTCGGGTTTGATGGAAATGTGGTCGAACAGGTTCTCCTGCATAAAGCGCCGGTAACTCTGCGGATGGTCGGGTGCGAACCCCTTATACTCATCGAGGTTCGCGGAGCGAACGCGGCTGAAATCGATCCGACCTGCCTTTTCCCGTGCGATCAGTTCACGGTAGAGAGGCAGCGGTGTCGAGCCGGTGGCAAGGCCCAACACACAGGCGGGCTTGCGTTTGATAACCGCCTCAAACTCGTCAGCGGCGGCTTTGCCCATTTCATCAGGCGTCTGAACTTTCATGACATTCAGGTGCAGCATCGTTTCTTTCTCCTTTTCATTTCTTCAGCAATGATTTTTTGCATTTCGTCCCATTTTCGTTCCGTGTCCGCGACGAGCTTAAATTGTGTACGTGCGCGGTCAAGATTCTTACCGCCCCGGCGGACGGCGTAATAATGGTCTCCGTCGAGATAGTCCGTCAAAAATCGCACACCGCATTCCATCGTCATGGTCTTTGCGCCAAGCGGCAAAAGCGCCAGCTTCCGCTCCGTCACGACCAAATATGTGGTATTAATATGTCCACAACCATACGGCTCACACAATAGCGGCTGTGCGCCAAGCCGAAACCGACTGAGGATCTCCAATTTTTCTTTCTGCATACGGTGCCCCCTGTCAGTTTCCGGTGGTGATTTCTGTATACATCATATACGAAAGAAATCGGAAAAACAATCCCTCGCCCTTCCATTGTGCACAGTTTGATAAATTGTGGCGAGAAAACGAAAAAAATATTGCATTTTTTGAGAGATTACGATAAGAAAAAAGGGTAGGAGGTGTGACCTGTGCAGAGCGACAATCTATTCCAAAAATTTTGATTTTGCTGTCTTACCAGTAGGCAGCCTTGGGTGTCTTTCTTTTTTCGGAACGGGCGACGAGGCTCGAACTCGCTTCCCGGCATCCCACGAATGGCTGTCGCCATTCGCAGGAACCCTGCCTCACCTC
>URVL01000100.1 GCA_900551265.1 uncultured Eubacteriales bacterium
GACCCGTCGCCACACCCCCCTTTGCCGCCGTACCCGCCGCCGCCACCTGTACAACTGCTGACCCCGTTGCCGCCGTTACCGCCATAGCCGCCCCCGCCGCCACCGGCACTGCTTGTCCCGCTGCCGCCAAGTCCCTGACCAGTGAAATCCAGATCCATACCGGTGGTGTTTGTGCCCGCGCCGCCGCTATAGGTTTTGCTTCCGTTTCCGCCATATGTGCCGCCGGTTCCGGCAGTTCCAGATGATCTTGCCCCACCGCCGCCACCATAGGTACCACCGTTGCCTCCGTTACGATAGCCGCCGCCTCCGCCGCCATATGTGCCGCTTCCGCCGTCCCTGCCAAAATATGTGCCGCTCCCGCCGCCGGTTCCTCCATCTCCCCCATACTGAGAGGTAGTGGATCCTGATCCGCCGTTTGCGGAAATATAGGTTCCAAACGAAGTGATGCCGCCGTTTTGGGCATTTGCACGTGAGGTTTCTCCCGCACCTCCTGCTCCGACTGTTATGGGAACAGCTGCAACGTTAGAAACATCCACGATCATATGCGCCATCTCTCCGCCGCCACCACCAGCACCTGCATTGAAGTTTTGGCTTGTACCCAAACCACCGCCGCCACCGCCGCCAAATACGCGTACATCAACCGAAGTGACGCTAAATGGTACATTCCACGTCCCTGATTCCGTAATAATTTCCGTCACAGTCTGATATGTGATAAATGGTAGCGTACCCGTCACGCCGAAGATGCTCACGCCAGACTTAATATTCCCCGGCGCGAGGTTCGCGTCGCCCGCCACCGTGACGCCCGACAGCCCGTCGTACCCCGCGTCCGGCGTCACCGTCTGCGCCGCCGCGCCCGGCGTCACGCTCTTTGCCTGCAACGCGGGCGCGTACGTCCCTGTCACGGGATTTCCCCCTTTGTCGTGCGCCGTATATCCCTGCCGCAGCGCGTCCGCCGTCACCGTGTCCGCCGTCAGGTCCACCAGCGTCTGCCCTGCGTACACAACCTTATTCACCGCCATGCGCTCACGCTCCCACGCCCGCAATCGTTACCGTCGTGCCTCCCGCCGCGTTCTCCGTCTCGCTGTACGGGATCGCCAGCACCGTCACGCTCGCCAGGTAGTCGTACCCCTCGTCCGGCTGGATCACCTGCTGCTGCGTGCCCGGCGTCGCCTCCTTGCTCTGCGCGCTCACGCTCTCGCCCGAGTACGTCCCCGCTACGCCCAGGATCGTGATGCCCTGCTTGATGTTCCCGCCGACCAGCTTCGCAGCCTCCGCCGCCGCGATGCTCACCGTCCCGCTCCCATCGTGGTACCCCAGCGGCACCGTGTACGGCGTGTCCCTGTCCGAAATCTCTCCGCTCACCGCGTCATTATCCGGCATCGTGCCCGTCAGTTTGCTCCCGCGCGCATAGAACGTCTTCCCCGCAAGCACCTCCGCCACCGCCGCCGTCGCGTCCTGCGTGTCGGCGTCGAACGTGTTCGTGCCCGTGATCGCCGCGCCGGACTTGTCGTGCGCCGTGATTCCCTGCGCCAGCTTGTCCGCCGTCACCGTGTCCGCCGTTAAGTCGATCAGCACGTTCGTCCCGTATACCACCTTGTTAATCGCCATCTTTATACGCCTCCTATAATGGCGGTATAACCGCCTGACTGATTTGATGTCTCATGATAGGGGATTTCGTAGATTGTCACATCCTCTGCCATGCGTTTGTTTTTCGTTGCAAGAACCTGTTCTGTCACCTTTGGCGTCGCCTCGTACGGTCCCGGGTACGGCTCGACGTACCCGCCCCCGCCCGTATCCACCGTCACGGCCTCCGCCACGCGCATCTCCACCGGCCGCGGCCCGCAGAGCTTAAAGCGGATCATATCCCGCCTCCTTTAAAAAGTCCCCCACAAAGAGCTCCACAATTCCCGACGCGCGCGGGTTCCCGTCCCCGTCCACAAACGCAAACTGTAACTGCACCGGCGCGGTCTCGAGCTGCATCGCGTCCGCAAACGGGATTTCCACGTAAAGCTCCCCTGATGAGATCACCTGCGGCGTATACGAAAAAAACACGGGGCCCTGCCGCACGTAGAATTCTATCTGCGATGCTTCCTCCATGTCCGCTCCCTCTACGCTCACCATTAGCCCGTTTTGTATCTTCCTGCGCATCTTCGACCGCCCCCTTCTTATACTGTTTTTGGATTGCCAACCGGATACTCTACAATATAGGTACCGGATTCATATGCCAAATGTACGCGGTCTCCAACTGCAAACGCGACTGCCCGGTTACACTTGTAGTGTTTTTGTGAAGGGGTCTCACTTCCATCAAATAAAAGCGAGATTCCGTCATCGTACACGGCCGCTACGGTTGCGAAACTTCGTGCTATCGTATTTTGTACGTTCATATCATCACCACTCTTTGTAGTTTGTGCGTCATATATTGGCCTACCTGCATAGGCAGCGTCCACTCCACCTCTCGAAATACACCCTGCATGTCCGAATGTGCAACGGCTACGACATCCCCGATACCGTGCGCCGGCATAAGTGCCGTCTCAATATTGACATATTCAGATGTCTGCATGGACTCATCTCTGATTTTATTTACATAATCCTGTAGTCCCTCCACAGAGGCAATATGATCGACCCTATATACCTCTGGAATTCGTATCCCGCGGCTGATTGTAGATAAACGGCTCGCGGGCGTATCGTTTTCCGCTGTTGCAACGAGCGGCGTGTCATACTCCGGATTATCCAAAATTGCGATAAACACATTTGGTTTTCCATACAAATCAATTTCCGACGTATACGCCGGGCGCAGACTCTTTAATCCGCTATTTGCGCTATATGTGTGTTGAATGGCGTTTGCCGACGGTGCGTAATAAGGCTGTATCTGTGCGACGCCGGAATTATCAAACCACAGCGACTGATAATTGATCTCGTCCAGCAGCGTATTAATAATGGTAAGATAGTCCGTGCCTATGTCCCAATCCTCTCGTGAACTTTGCAGCACAGCGTTTGACGGGATGAATGCCACATGTTTAATCCCCGCCAACGTAAGGTAATGGGAAATGATCGTGTCATATGCCGTTCCGGCTGCCCAATAGTCCCAGGTTTCTGTTTTCGCCTCCGTCAGCCGGCTTGCTCTGTCATATGCCTCAATTTCGTCATAATGGATTCCCGCAGCCGAACGAGAGTCTCCACATGTCATAATTCGGTAAATACCAAGTGGATGGTCAACGCCGTCTACCATCATAACCGGCCTCAGTTCATCATTGAGGTAATCGATCTTCTCATGATGCAGAAATGTCCCTCGCATCGTCATTTTGATTGCAGCGTTATAGTTTGCATAGATCGTTGGCGGCTGTGTGTACACCATCTTCTCATATGGTACGCCGCCGCGCAGGACATCCACTCTGAAATCAATCGTCCTCAAGATATTCACCCTTATCTATTTCATATACAGTTGCGGTGTACGCCGTATAGAACGGTACGGACGTTTTCGCATAGCTCGTAATCACACCGACAATCAGGTTATTATATTGATCTTTGACACAAACTCTTTTTCCCAACAGCGCTTCAAATTGCGCGCAGGCTGCCGTATCCATGTACGCCGTAGAGATGCTGTAATTACGCTGCCTGTATGGCGCCACTTCCGGCACGGGATACACGGCTCCCGCATATTGTGCCAACGCAATTTCCTGCTGCTCCGACACCTGCACCGATTGTACGGAATTTGTTGAAAAACGCAGGCTGATCCAACCCGTACCATCCAGGGTACAAATGATCGGATGATCTGTCTTCATGGTTGCCACAACCGTGTTGGAGTCCGTATAATCGTCGCTGCTCGCATACGTTTCACGTACATAATACGTATGGCTTCCAATGGCAAGCCGGTCTGTATAGGAAGTATTGGCCGTTTTTGCTATGCGTTCGCCATCCCGGTATACCCAATAGGCTGCTGCTGTTTCGTTTGACTCCCATGCAAGCTGTGCATCGCGCTCTGCCGTTATCACCAGCACCGGTGCCGTCTTCGGTACATTCGTTATCGTCGCGACGGCTTCCGCCCAATCCGACCACAAATGATATTCGTTCAGAACGCGCACACGCATTCTCGTACTGCCGTCCGGCAGGTATACCGGGCATTTATAAGATTTTACTGTACCAAACTGCAAGCCGCTGTCATAGATCCCCATTTGCACCTGAAATGCCTGCTGTTCCTGGCTTGTCCAGGAGATCTGCGGCATGGGCGATACCACATCAATTTGTATTGCCGGTGCAGCAGGCGCCGCGATCACCACAATCGTCAATTCATTGCTCCAACTGCCCGCCGTACCGTCCGCATTATAGGTCCGCACGCGCCACTGTACTGTACCCGATGGCAACGTATTGGCCGGAAGGTTACAGAACTCGTCTGAGGTCGTTGCGCTTTGAACGGTTGTCCAATCGCCCGTACTTGATTTTATTTGCAGGTCGTACGCCGTTTGCGCCGTTCCGGTATCTGTGCTGTGATTCCACGTAAACAATACGGCTTTTGTTCCATCCACATAGGTCCCGGACGGTGAAATTGCAGTGCTGACTGTGGGTGAGTCGGTTGTGCGCACCTGTGTCCATTCAGGGTTTGTAGTTCCCTCGGACGTAACCGCCACTACACGCCAATAGATTTCATCACTGACGGGCAGTGTATTGGCCGGCATGGTATAAGTCGTGACAGCGCCGTTTATCGTAATACTGTTAACAGCCCCGTTTGACCCGTTTTTCCATTGTAAGGTTGCGGAGGTCTGCGCAATATCTTCAACCGGGAATCCGGAATAGGTTGTATGCCAGGAAAATTCATTGCTCTGCGTGCGGTCGATATATCCGACCGGATAATTTATTAATGTAATCGGACTTCCTTCATCATATGTAAATAGTAGATATGGCGGATTTTCTGAGTTTACTGATGCTATTTCCAGATAAGGCGTGTTGTTTTGCCAAAGCCCTATTCCTGCCTCTGCAATTTCTATGCCCCCAGCCCAGGCCTGCACAGATTTTTCCGAATATCCGCTTTTTACATCGTATAGCCCGTTTCCCGCATTCGTATAATACGGATATACATAAAATGTCGGTGTGTCGTTTGAACGAGGATCTTCGGGGTATTGTCCGATGTCAATGTCTATAATTTCGTCGCTTCGGTGCAATGCCTTTATTCTTGGATAAGTTCCATACTGCGGTGTTACTCCATCCTGTCCGAAAAAGTAAAGAAATAGTGATCGATTGATTGAAGAAATGGTTCTTAATGTTTCTGGAAAGTCCTCAAATTCCATCCAGACAGTACGCCCTACTCCTGGTTTATATGAATTGGCATTTGTAATATAAACACCATTTTCATTGATTTGTGCCATCTTCGTTGCATATATGGTGTACGCCTTACTCAAATACTCACCCCTTTTCCTTACGGGACTTCATGCGCGCTTCCTGTGCAATTTTCACTATGTCATTAAACTCCCGTACGTTTTTCGCGTCGATCGTCACATAAATAACGGTATTCCCCTCATTGCGGCTTTCCTGTGCATTCAGAATCTGGCTTCCCTGCGGCAGATACACCTTTTCCGGACCGTTTTCACCAACCCATGTGACGCCGCCGCGCCAATTGACATTGCCGGACGCGTTTGCAGAAACCCACTTTCCGTTTTCCCAAACGAGCGTAGTGGTAGGCGTGTTGACATCAACAGTTCCTGCATTTATACCTGATAAATCTGCGTTTCCTGTCCATGCGCCCAGTGTTTCATCATATCTCGTGCCCTCAAGCGCATCTTTATAGTATAGCTTGCCCTGGGCTGACAACATGCCCTTACCGGTGTTCCATCCCATAGCCGTCGTAAAGGTATCCCATCCACCGCCAGTCAATCCCTGTAAAAGTCCTGCAATAGCCGATAATGTGTCCGCTACAATTGCAGTTGAATATGCCAGCGTATCAAATGCTGTTGTGAGGCCAGGTAGTGCCCATTCAATTAATTCCCCTGCTGGTTCTAATAATCCAGATGCCGATGTCAACATATCGCCAAAGGATTCCACCACGCCTGATTCCTTAAATGTGTCTCCCAGCTTTGAAACGAATTTTGTCGAATCTTCTGTTGCTTCGGTTAATGCAGGCGCAAATTCTGCCGCAATCTGGTTTTTAGCAGCTTCCGTTGTTTTTTCAAAGCGCTGCATGGCGTCGTCAGCAGCCTGAAGGGAAGATATCGACTCTTCATCGAGCACATACCCGGCGTTTTGCGCTTCTTCTGCAAACTCCCGCATTTTTTCACTGCCCGCTTCGATCAACGGGTTTAATTCCGTCGCAGACTCCGACAGGATTTTCATTGCAAGCGCGTCCCGCTCCGTTATGTTTTCCACTTCGCCCAGCGCATCGATGACCTCCCAAAACACTTCTTCCGAGTCACGCAACACGCCGTTTGTATAGGAGTAGGTAACGCCCAGCCTGTTAAACGCCTCAATGCGTTCTGCCGAACCGTTCATGGCGTCGTTCATGCTCTTGGTCACTTCAATATGGCTTTGCGACAACTTGTCTACACTGACGTTCAATAATTCGGCGGCGTATGAGTACTCCTGCAATTTTTCTACGGAAATTCCCGATGTATCCGATAATGTATTTAAGTCGTCCACATATGCCGCCGATTCTCTTGTCAGATCAATCAGTTTCTTTTCAACGCCGACAATAGCCGCGGCAAGCGCGGCCAGACCGACGGTCAACGCCAGCGTTTTTGTATTGATCTGCGCCATACCGTTTAAGGTGCTGGTCATTTCGTTCGGCAGTGAAATACCAAATTTACTTCCAATTTGATCAAGCGCGTCCCCCAGGCCTACAGTTCCGGATTTTGTTACATCCAGATTTTCTGTCAGGGTTTCAAAATCCGTATCGCTTTCGCCTAGATTTTCTTCAACATCATTTAGCGCTTCACTTGTCTTTTTCAACTGATTATTTGTCCTGGCAAGTTCGGCTTCTGCACGATTTAGTTGCGTCTGAAAATCTTTAGTACGGTTGTCCGCCTCTCCGTATTTGACAGTTGCTTCTGCAAGAGCTTCTTTTAATGTCTCTACTTTTTGCGTTTGCAACGCAAGAATGTAATTTAAAGCATCCTGTTCCGCCGATATAGACTCTATGTTTTTCTCCTGACCAGCATACTCTGCACTTGTAAGTTCCAGCTCAGAGTTTGCTACTTCTAAGGACTTTTCAATGTCTGTAAGGCTTTTTCTATAACGGTTTGAGACACTTTCAAGCTCATTTATTTCCTCTGCTGTTGCATTTATCTCTTGCCTTGTACGTGCAAATGCTTCCGCAGCCTTATTAAGTTGAACTTGCAGTGATTGAGTCCTATCATCGGTTTCACCATATCTTTCAGTTGCTTCTGCAAGAGCCTCTTTTAATGTCTCTACTTTTTGCGTTTGCAACGTAAGAATGTTATTTAAAGCATCCTGTTTCGCCGATATAGACTCTGTAGTTTTTCCAAAGGCCTCGTTCTCCGCCTTGACACGTCTTAAGACCGATTCAGCGTAAGTCAAAGATTCTTCAATCTCATCTAGTTTGCCTTTATAGCGGTTTGAGATGCTAGTCAGATCTTCTAACGCGTCTGCCGTATTTCTAATTGCCCTATTGGTTGCTATCAGTTCGGCTTCTGCATGATTTAACTGCTCCTGCCAGCGCATGGTACGTGCGTCCGCTTCTCCAAAAGAAACAGCGGCGTTTTGCAGAGCTGCCCGCAATGTATCTACTTTGTCCTGCTGGGTATATAACGTCCGCTCCAGAAGCTCCTGCTTTTTGGTGAGAGATTCTACGCTGTCTTCCTGATCTTCAAACTGTGCAGCCAGCAGCCCCATTTCCGACCGCAGCACCTTCTGACTGTTGGAAATTTCCGTTATGGCGCGCTCGCTCCCCACAGAGGAAACGGCTATTACCGCGCCGCACCCCGCCGCAATAGCGGATTTTATAAGCCTTTTCCCGCCCGCGTCGGGGTAAAGCGGGTCGGCTATTAAAATATCGGGCGGGTTTGCCGTTACATAAGCCATACACAGCGCCGGGTCCGCTACGTAATAAAGCTCGTAATTTTCGGGCGATAGCACCGCCTTTAAAAGCCGCGCGTTTTGTTTATCGCGGTCGGAAATA
>URVL01000101.1 GCA_900551265.1 uncultured Eubacteriales bacterium
CAACTACGGAATTTATAGCGGTCTGACGCAGGATGTGCGCGACGCCTGGATGAAGGCCGTGATGATCAGCGGTACCATCTGGCCGGTGATTTCGCTGCTGTCCAATACCGTTAAGCTTGGCATCTACTATTCCGCGGCGGCAAATATTTTTGCGGATATTTCACTGGGTACGATTTTGACGTTTATCGGCTACGTGTTTCGCTTTTGGACCCCAATTCAGACGCTCGGCAACTTATATAACAACCTGATTAATACGACGGCATACCTGGAGCGTATTTTCGAGGTGCTGGATGAGCCGATCTCGATCGACGACCATGAAGGCGCGTATGACTTGCCAAAAGTGGAGGGACGCGTAGAGTTTCGCGACGTAACGTTTGCCTATGAAAAGGACGTAAATGTTCTGGAGCATATGAACCTGTGCGCGGAACCGGGTGAGTCAATTGCCCTGGTTGGCCCGACTGGCGCCGGAAAAAGTACGGTGGTCAGTCTGCTGGCGCGTTTTTATGATATCCAGGAGGGCTCCATTACGATTGATGGGCATTCAATCTACGATGTGACCATTTCCTCTCTTCGATCCCAGATGGGTATGATGCTCCAGGATACGTTCCTCTTTACGGGTACGATTATGGACAATATCCGTTATGGACGTCTGGACGCGACGGACGAGGAGGTCTATGCCGCAGCCCGCGCCGTCCATGCAGATGATTTTATCAGCCAGCTGCCGGATGGCTATGAGACCGAGGTGAAGGAGCGCGGCTCCTCCCTCTCCGCCGGACAACGGCAGCTTATCAGCTTCGCGCGCACGTTGCTTGCCGATCCGCGTATCCTGATCCTGGACGAGGCGACTTCGGCGATTGATACGAAGACCGAGCTGCTGGTTCAGCAGGGATTACAGGCGCTGTTGAAGGGACGTACTTCCTTCATTATTGCGCACCGTCTGTCGACAATCAAGAACTGCCGGATTCTCTATGTTGCGGATAAGCACATTGTTGAAAACGGCACGCACGACGAGCTGATTGCCAAGCACGGCCGTTATTACGAGCTTTACACGTCGCAGCTCGACTGATACAGAACACCCCACATGTCAAGGCTACCATCTTGACATGTGGGGTGTTTTTTACATTTTTTGTCTCAAAAGCGGCATTTTCGTCCGTTATGGACGTTTTTCCGAGCGGCGGATACGCAGTATATCGCCTGGGGAAAGGGGGAGGGGGCAGTCCGTACTGTAAAGGCCGGAAGGAAGCCGCGCGTCGTCTGTTGTGCTGCCGTTTGGGGCAATCATGGAACCGACGGTGAAATGGACGTTTGAGAGCACGGGGGAGAGTACCTCAAGCCGGTCTCCTGTGCGAATGCGGTTTCGCTGCTCGAACGTAATGCGTCCCGATTCTGCTGCGCGCACAACGCCTGCAAAAATACAGTCCTGCACATAACCGTCGCCTGCGGCGGATTCAAACGGAATTTCACCAAAGTAAAATCCGCGAGAGAATGGGCGGTGGCTGGCAGCGCCGAGTTCTTTCATAAGGAATGCCTGATCCGGTGTTTCGCCCCGGGCCAGTGCATCCAGCGCACGGCGGTATACGTTTACTACAGTGGCCACATAATAAGGAGATTTCATGCGGCCCTCAATCTTGAAAGACGTGACGCCGGCAGTGGCCAGCTTGTCAAGAAATGAAACGGCGCACAGATCACGGGAACTGAGTATGGTCATCCCGTGCGCATCTTCCAAAACCGGGAAATATTCTCCCGGGCGCGTTTCCTCTGAGAGGGCGTAACGCCAACGGCAGGGCTGGGCACAGGCGCCGCGGTTGGCGCTGCGTCCGGTGAGATAGGCGCTGATCATGCAGCGGCCTGAATACGCCATGCACATTGCGCCGTGGACAAAAGCCTCAAGCTCCAGATCATCTGGAACCCGTGCACGCAGTTCGGCAATGGCATCGAGCGTCATCTCCCGTGCGAGCACGATACGGGATGCACCCAGTGCGTGGTAGACGCGTGCTGCGGCGTAGTTTCCGCAGTTGGCCTGTGTGCTAACGTGGATGGGAAGCGCTGGGGCGGCTTTTTTGAACTCTGCCATGACCCCGATGTCTGAGATAATGACAGCGTCTACGCCAAGGTCAAAAAGCTCCCGCGCGTAGGGTTCTGCTTCGGAAATGTCTTCATTGGCTGCAAAGGAATTGACTGCAACATAAAGTTTTCGTCCTGCGCGGTGCGCAGTTTGTACGGCGCAGGCAAGTGTCTCCATCGTAAATCCCACATTTGCCGCACGAAGCTGAAGCTTTGGACCGCCGACGTACACGGCATCTGCGCCAAAATAAATCGCTGTTTCCAGGCATTCTAAGTCACCTGCGGGCGCGAGTAATTCAACTGGTTGCATAGTGCCTCCAGAAAATGATTGAAGTAGGGGCATCGGCCCCATCTTGGAAAATCAAGGCCTTGTATTGATGTGAAAAAGCAAGAATAGCTTTTTTTACAGAGATTGTTGGGGCAAACGGTCGATCCGTTCGCGCGGCATCCGATACATGTAAACGGAAAGCGCGGCAAGTACCGCAATAGATAATCCCAACAGGGCAATATCGTAAAGCACGGAGGGCAGCACAAGATACGCAACGAGATAGCCGCCGACCAAATTGAAAACGCTATGCATGAGTATGGGCGCGTAAAGGGAACGGTACTTCATGAAAACAAGCGTCATGGCGATGCCGCCGACAAATCCGTAAGCGGCCCACAAGAGCGTTCCGTGCATGGCGCCGAAAATTGTGGAGGCAAGAATCAGCGCTGCCGGCGCGGGCATACCGCGGCAGAAGCGTGTGAATACCAGCCCGCGGAAAACAATCTCCTCGATAACCGGAGCGATTAGAACGGTTGCGATCAGGGTAAGAATACCGTCGTCATTGGACGCGGCGTAAAGCGTTTCATAGGACTGTATAAAGCTCTCCGGCCAGGGAATCCACGAAATTCCATAACAAACGACCAGCGCCAGTGCGGCTCCAGCCAGCGCAACAGGCCACAGAGAAGCGACACGCACCGGCATAGACCAGGTTTCCAACGTCAACCGTTTGCCGCGCGCCCGGAAGAAAACGATTAAGATCAAAAGAAGAATTGCCGCGGCAAGAATTAAAATGAGAGAGGAATTCGAAAGCGCAAAGTGATAAACCTGATCAATCAGCGTGTTGACTCCGGCGTCTGTTTCAAGCAGGGAGGGGTTTTGCATTCCCATGTAAAAAGCCGTAACAAATATGACCAGATAGGAGGCAATGGTCTGTGAGGCGAGATAAAGTGAAAGATAACAGAGCCCTTTTACGACGTTTATGAGAAAATTTCTAATCAAGCGATCACCTGTCCTCAATCAAAATACGGGTACATGGAAGCTGGGCTGCGATTCCTTTTTTATTATAGCACAAACAACCGGCGCTTTGTCGGTTTTCCGGAAAAATTCAAAAACGTTTTGCTTTTATGCCGGAAGGAGCGTATAATCGAAACGAAAACCGTTTGCGGAGGTGACGTATTTTGCAAACCAGGGCGGTGAGACTCTATGGCGTCGGTGACCTGCGGCTGGAAAAATTTGAACTGCCGGAGCCTGGGGATGATGAAATACTGGCAAAGATTGTAACGGACTCAATATGTATGTCGTCTTATAAAGCGTGTGTCCTGGGCGCGGCGCATAAACGTGTACCGGACGATGTCGCGGCGCATCCTGTCATCATTGGGCATGAATTTTGCGGGGAATTGCTCGAAGTTGGACGGCGCTGGCGGGAACGGTATACGCCGGGAGAGCGATTCACCGTACAGGTGGCGTTGAATTTGCCGGGCGATCCATATCGGACGCCGGGATATTCGTTCCCATATATTGGAGGAAGCGCCGAGTATGTTGTACTTCCCGCGTGTGTGATGGAGCAGGGATGCCTGCTGCCGTACCGGGGGAATAATTACTTTGGCGGATCGCTTTCTGAACCGATGAGCTGCATTGTCGGAACGTTTCATGCGATGTATCATACGCGGCCGCTGGTATATGAGCACGAAATGGGCATCCGCGCCGGTGGACGGATGGCGCTGTTGGCTTCCGCAGGACCGATGGGGCTTGGCGCAATCGACTATGCGCTGCACGGCGGCCGGCGTCCATCCGTACTTGTTGTAACGGATATCGATGAGGCACGGCTTTCCCGAGCGAGAGAAATCTATACGGTAGAGGAAGCGGCAAAACAGGGCGTCAAGCTTTATTATTTCAATACGCGAGAGATGGATGACCCGGCGGAGGCATTGATCCAGGCTGCCGGCGGGCGGTTTGACGACGTAATTGTGTTTGCGCCAGTGCGCGAAGTGGTAGAACTCGGAGACCGTCTTATGGGGCAGGACGGCTGTTTAAACTTTTTTTCCGGCCCGGCGGATCCTTCATTTTCCGCGTCGCTCAATTTTTTTGACGTACACTATTCTGCACATCATATTGTCGGAACATCCGGCGGCAATACGGCGGATATGCGAGAGTCGCTTGACCTGATGGCAGATGGCCGTATTACGCCGGCCTCAATGGTGACACATATTGGCGGACTGTCCTGTGTGCCGGAGACAACACTGCGGCTTCCGCAGATTCCAGGCGGCAAAAAGCTCATCTATACACATGCCGACCTGCCATTGACCGCAATTGCTGATTTTGCGCGTCTTGGCGAACACGATCCTTTGTTTGCAGCGCTTGCCCGTGCGGTGGAACTGGGCGGAGGGCTCTGGAATGACGAGGCGGAACGTATCCTTTTGGCGCATATTGGCGCGTAGCGCTCGCATGGAGATCAAAAGTTTAATATCGTTTATAAAACAAAATGCGGGAGTTTTGAAACTCCCGCTGGCTGCCTAAATCCTGGTATCGCCATTGTCCTTTCGTCCACAGAATTGCTTTTACAGCGTTTTTGCGCGTTCTTTGATATAGTCGCGCAACCATGCGCCGACCGAGGGATTTTGAAGGGAAATTTCAATCTGCGCTTCCAGATAGCCGCGCAAATTACCGGTATCAAAGCGCCGGCCTTCAAAATCTACGGCCGTAACACGTTCTGTGCCGCAGAGGGTGCAAATGGCGTCTGTGAGCTGAATCTCTCCGCCATGCCCGGGCGGTAAGTGCCGCAGAACGTCAAAAATTTCAGACGACAGGATATATCGCCCTAAAATTGCATAGTTCGAATAAATTTCCTCCGGACGGGGCTTTTCGCGCACAGCGCTGACATGATAGAAATTGTCCCGCAAATGGGACATTTTTACGCTGTCGTATTTGACGACAAGCTCCGTCGGCACTTCCTGCACACCGATTACCATGCCGCCGAACTCGCGGTAGGCGTCTTCCAGTTGGAGTGTGACGGGACGCTCGGACAAGATGATATCGTCGCCCAAAAGAACCGCGAACGGTTCGTCTCCAACATAGGGCTGCGCGGTGAGAATGGCATGACCGAGGCCCAACATTTCTTTCTGACGTACACAGACGATATTTGCCATGTCGGCATATGCGCGCAGTCTGTCCGCTTCCTCTCCGCGGCCTACTGCGCGCAGCTGTGACTCAATTTCAGGAGAATAATCAAAGTAATTTTCCACGGCAGCCTTGGTCCGGCTCGTAATAATAATAATGTCCTGTATGCCGGAATGAACGGCCTCTTCCACCAGGTATTGGATGGCCGGACGGTCGGCCAAAGGGAGAACTTCCTTTGGAACGGCTTTGGTTGCCGGAAGCATACGTGTGCCCAAACCGGCGGCGGGTATGACGGCTTTTTTTACTTTCATAAACGGAAACCTCCCGGCTCGTCACCTTTTTGATCATTGTATATATCCGCGCTCCACAGAGGCGCGGATAATGCTGTCCGCAAGTGTCCACAATTTTGGCGCGCCGGCCCTGATCGGCTCCATACGCCGGTACACCTGTTCCACACGAACGTTGTGGTCACGCCATGTACCGCCCTTGTTCAGCCAGTTGGAGAGAAGCGGTTGCAAGCGGTCAAGCGATGCGGCAAATTTTGCATCCGCTGTTTCCATCGCATCAAATTCTTCCCACAGCGCACGGTAATAAGCCCCCTGATCGTCCGGCAGCATGGCGTAAAGCCGGTCCGCCGATGCACGTTCCCGCGCGGCTTTGTCGGCATTTCCCACAACGTCATAGGCAAATGTATCACCTGCATATATTTCGATCAGGTCATGCACTGTTAGCATTTCCAGCACATGCCCCATATCAACCGGTTCGGCAGCATATTCGCGCAGAACCATGGCCATCACGGAAATATGCCAGGAATGCTCGGCATCATTTTCCCGCCGTCCTCCCGCGTAGATAGGGGACTGACGCTCGATGGTTTTCATACGGTCCAATTCAATTAAAAAGGCAAGCTGAGACTCTAATCTTTTGTCATCCATGAACCAAAACGTCCTTTCAGGGTCTTTTCATAGCGTTTGAGAAGTTTTAAAAGCGGCAGGCCGAGTACGTAGCAGGCGCCGAGCTGTCCCAGACCAACTTCTGCGGCGAAAATAACGAACGACGCCCAGAAGGACTCCGGCGTCAGCGTATAAGCCAAAACTGCGCCGACGATGACCATATTGAACAGCACCGGCGGAAGCGGCGCCAGCCAGTCACGGCGTATTTTGGCTGTACAGCAACCCGCCAACACTGTGGCAAGCGTTCCAAATACGATGTCGAAAATTCCATTTCCGCCAATTAAGTTGGCAATAAAACATCCGATGCCAAGCCCGATGGTACAGTACGGATTAAAAAAGGGAAGGATGGTCAGCGCCTCAGAAATGCGGCACTGTACGGTTCCAAATGCAATGGGATACACAAGGAGTGTGAGCGCCGCATATATCGCTGCCAACAGAGCCTGTGAAACAATCACATTTGTTTTGAAAATTCCTTTTAGCCTCAAAATCAGCACATCCAATCTATGCACATATTTCCAGCTACAGTGTACCACAGTTATCCCGTTTAGTAAAGCCCGAAAGGGAAATGCTATACAAAAATTAAGAATTGTGATATGATAGCGATGACCAAAGCGTAACACGGGATAAAGGAATGAAAGTGCTGGCATGACTTATAAGATATTGGCAATTGGAGATGTGTGCGGACGCGCAGGACTGGATATCCTGCGTCGCAAACTGTGGGGCCTTCGTAAATTCTATGGTGTGGATTTTGTGGTGGCGAATGGTGAAAACGCCGCGGGAAACGGCATTACGCCCGCACAGGCAAGGGCGTTGTTTGACGCGGGCGCGGATGTGATTACGCTGGGAAACCACGGACTTCACAAACGTGAGATCGCAGCCTTTTTAGATGATGAACCGTATATTGTGCGTCCTGCAAATTGGCCGTCCGGCGCGCCGGGTACCGGTGTTACCGTATATGATACTGCGAAAACGCGCATCTGCGTGATGAACCTGATAGGCCGCGTGGATATTGGATTTGGAGCGGCCAATCCCTTTGAAACGGTAGATATACTGCTTGAAAGGTATCAGGATAAGGCGGATGTGTTCGTTGTGGACTTTCATGCGGAGGCCACAAGTGAAAAGTGCGCCATGGCGTATCATTTGGATGGCCGCGCGGGCGTGCTTTTCGGCACACATACGCATGTACAGACAGCGGATGAACGCGTGTTTCCCGGTGGGCTTGGCTTTATTACGGACCTTGGCATGACGGGAGCGGCAGACTCGGTAATTGGCGTAAAATGGGAACAAAGCCTTGCATACTTCCGGGGGGACATGCTGGTTCGATTTGAAGAATCGGCAAATTGTCCGCGGATTCAGGGCGCCCTTTTTACGATAGAGGACGGGGGAAAGTGCGTGGCTGTTGAGCGTGTATCGGTTGAGTAAACACCGGGACCGGGCGGCGTTTCCCTTGACAGGAGGTGCTGCTTGATGGTAAAATATAAAACTGTAGTGCGCCGCATCTGCAGTAGCTGGGTTATCTTTCAAAGAAGCAGCAAGATAGAAACGCTTTTCAAGTGATGGCCGGTCGAATCCGGTTGCGTTGGAGCACTGCGTATTTTACGCCCCCGTACCTCACCAGGATAGAGGGTCCGCCTCCTAAAAATCGAATCGTTCGAATCCTGGAGCC
>URVL01000102.1 GCA_900551265.1 uncultured Eubacteriales bacterium
TATTTTCGGCAGTTTTATCATTGACAGCCCGCTTGGAATTATATTGCTGGTTATCAGTATAATTTGGCTCTGCATCGGATGGATTCCGGTGATGGGACTGAAAGTGCTGAAACCGCAAGAGGCGCTTGTTCTGACGTTATTCGGAAAATATATTGGAACGCTGAAAAACGAAGGATTCTATTACGTAAATCCATTCTGCGTCAGCGTGAATCCGGCAGCCAAGACAAAACTCAATCAAAGCGGCGATGTGGGATCAGTCACGCTTCCGGTATCTACAAACGGAAACAACGTCTCCACAGAGCTTGTCAACAAAAAAATATCTCTGAAAATTATGACGCTGAATAACAACCGGCAAAAAATCAACGATTGTCTGGGCAATCCGGTGGAAATTGGCATTGCGGTCACCTGGCGTATCGTCGATACTGCAAAAGCCGTGTTCAATGTAGACAACTACAAGGAATTTCTCTCTTTGCAATGCGACAGCGCTCTGCGCAATATCGTTCGCCTGTACCCCTATGACGTTGCGCCAAACGTCGATACCACCGGCGACGGAATTGCAGACGACGGCAGTCTGCGTGGTTCCAGCGAAGTCGTAGCAGGACGCATTCGGGATGAAATTCAACGCCGCGTAAATGAGGCGGGCATTGAAATCATTGAAGCGCGCATTACATACCTGGCCTATGCAACGGAAATTGCGGCCGCAATGCTACAGCGTCAGCAGGCTTCAGCTGTTGTAGACGCGCGTAAGCTGATCGTAGACGGCGCAGTCGGCATGGTGGAAATGGCGCTTGCGCGTCTGAGTGAAAATCAAGTCGTGACGCTTGATGAGGAACGCAAGGCCGCTATGGTCTCGAATCTCCTCGTTGTCCTGTGTGGTAACCATGACGCGCAGCCCATCGTCAATACCGGAAGCCTGTATTAAGCAGGAAGGCTTTCTCATGAATGAAAAACAGAAAAAGCAAGTCCCTCTCCGACTTTCTCCCAAACTTTATAACGCCATTGCCGCCTGGGCGGAAGACGATTTCCGTTCCGTCAACGGCCAGATTGAGTATCTTTTGACAGAATGCGTCCGGCAACGAAAGAAAAACGGCAAATATGTCTCGGAAGAACTCGACATTCCCCCGGAACTGGATATCGAATAGCAGGGGCAAAAAGATGTGGCGTGCGGACACAAACAGGCTTGTGCCCGCACGCCACGTATTCGTTCACTTTAGAAGGCTTTTCATCGATCGGCATGATTCTCCGGTTCCGACATTCCGGTATCAGACGGGTTCCCGTCTGTCTCCGGTATCCCGTTCTCCGAAGGAGTCGCCACGCCGGACGCCGTACCGTCCGGCACAGAGCCATCTTGAAATTCGCCTTCCGGCATTTGAGGTACATCCTCCTGCATTTCACCGCCCATACCGGCGTTCGGACGCATGCCGCCGTTTCCTCCGGGCATCACATCATTTGAACCGGTCGCGACAGTCTCCAGCGTCACCTCCACGCTCTGCTCTCCTGCTGTGATGGTATAAGTTTCACCCAGCGTCAGTTCCGGAAGGCTGACAAGCACCGCCTGATAGGTATTCTCCGGCGTAAATGTAACCAATGCTTCGCCCGCCGCATCGCAAACAGTCAGAACTGTCCCCGCCGCGACCTGCGTGTCAAATGTCTGAAGCATGGAGCATTGCGTCGAATTGGTTCCAAAGGCCTGCGCCATTGCAGCGCCTCCTGCCGCAATCACAGTACCGCCCGTAATCACCGCCTCGGACTCATAATCGAGGAATCCATCTGCTCCGCTTGTTGTTCCGTGGATGAATAGCGCACCACCTTCCACATAAAATCCGCCATTGGAATCGATTCCGTCTCCGTCCGCACGTACTGTGATCGTACCGCCTGTGATTCGAATATAGGAACTTGTGTCAGTATCAAAAGATCCCTGTCCCGGGCGTCCGTTCAGCGCAGATCCGTCATTGCCGCCTGCAGCGTTGATACCGTCATCGCTTGCAATTATTTCTATTTCACCACCGGAGACAGTAACGCTATTGCCTTCCATTCCTTCATAGCTTTGATTGATGACCATGCTCCCGCCGGTTACAACCAGCGCATCATCCGCATGAACACCATCGTCGCCGGAACTGATCTCAATTGTACCCCCGGCAACCGTGATATCCCCATTGGCATGCAGCGCATCATCCGACGAATCAAGCGAGATCTCTCCGTCCGCAATATAAAGTGCAACGCCTGCCTTCAGGCCCTTTGCGCTCTCGGTTTCCTCCGCAGAAGTGATCTGCGAACCCCAAAAGCCCCAGTTGCCATCCTGTTTCACACTGGCGTTGGCACTGCCTCCTCCGGTTGTAATCAGCAGTGATCCGGATGTCACCTGCAAACAGGTTTCCGCCTGAATACCGTCACACCCGGCAACAATTACAAATGTACCGCCGTCAATGGAGACATAGCCGCGCTCGGCATCCTCTGCATGGTTGGATTGAATCCCGTCGCCGCCTGCTTCAATCGTAAAGGTACCGCCGCATATTTCTACACAGTCCTTGCCCTTTAATCCGTCATTAACCGCGTTGACGGTAAGTGTGCCGCCCGTAATGACAAGATCGTCTTTGGAATACACACCATGATTATAATTTCCATAAATCGTGAGATTCCCGTCGCCATTTATGCATAAATCTGCTTTGGAGTAGACGCAAGCGTTTGGTTCATCCTCGCCGTCTGCAAGCACATAGGCTTCTCCGTCGGACAGCATATTTTCGCTGCCCTCCGCCAAAGTCAGAAACACTTTATCTGCGCTTCGTATTTCAATTGCAGGGCCGTCGCTATTTGTAATGGATACGCCGTTTAATACAAGCTGTACCTTGTCGGCCTCCCCCGCTTCCACAACAATCTGCCCGTCGGAAATCGTTCCTGACAGAACATAAGTCCCTGCAGATGAAATGACAACATCTTCATTTTCCAGTTCCAGATCTGTAACCGGACTATCATACGCACCCGTCAATTCCCGGTCCGTATACGTGACTGTAATCGCCCCGGAAGTCACTTCGGTAGAAGTAAAATCTACTGTGCCGGTCCCTGCCGTATTTTCCGCTGCTGTGTCGGTATGCTCCGCAGAATTCTGTAATGTAACGTCTGTCACAGAAGCCTGTGTGCTGCACCCGCCAAGACAAATCAGCATACACGCCAGTACCAAACACCATTTATTTTGCATTTGAATCGTTTTCATAGTTCTTCCCTGCTAACCGGCACCTTGCCGCATACGATAGTAAGATTTCCGTTGCGGCAACGTATTTCGTCTATCATCTGTTTTTCCGTATTTCGGTTTTTCAGCGTGACGCGGTAACAAAGTTCATAAAGGCTACCCATATTACTGGTCTTTACCCGCATAAGTTCTGCACGTCTGGTATGTGTGACAAAGATATCGTCAAAAATGCCTGTATAGTCGAGGCTCTCCGGAATCGTAATTTTCAACTCTTTTTCTTCGCTCACCCCTTCCCCAAATTTGGATAGCACCAACAAAACCTGTACAAGATTCAAAACGACAGCCAAAAATACAGCGATTCCAATATACCCCATTCCAGTTGCCAGACCCAACGCCATGGCGAGAAACAGGCTGCAAATTTCTCTGGCACTGCCCGGTACCGAACGAAATCTCACAAGACTAAACGCACCCATCACAGCAACGCCTGTGCCAAGGTTGCCATTTACCAGCATGATCACCGTCTGTACAATTGCGGGGAGTAACGCCAATGTAATGACAAAGCTTTTTGTATAGGTATTGCGAAACATGAAGACAATTGCACAGACCACACCGAGCACAAGAGACGTCGCCGTGCAGGTCAGCAATATTTCCCATGTAATATCTCCTGTTAAAATTGTATCAAGCACAGACGAGCACCCCATTCTTGCCAAGAACCTGTTCTTTATAGTAGGTTCCATATTTAGAAAACGACATCGGGTAAACCGCAAGCCGGTCCAAAAGATTGCAAAGCCAAAGCGGCACCGCATCTGGAACTTTGACTTCCATCAAATAGGCCGTGGGCGGGAGCAGGTTAAAACCCGGCTCCCGCGATTCAAGCCGCAGCGCGTCGCTCTGCCATCGGAGGTTGCTGTCAAAAGTGACGCGCACCCCGTCGTCCTCGCGACCGGTAAACGCGATGCGGTCATAAGAAAGCCTGACCGCTGGCGACGGTTTATAAAATTGAAGAAACCAATCGATTTCATGATGGATTTGTTCTTCGTTGGCGGGTTTGTACGTCCCTGCCAAATACGCGTAGGCATCCATAAGCGGCATGGCAATGCGGCGTTTATATACAATACCGCGATATTTTTTCTTTAGTTCCACAAACGCCATGCTCTCTTGCGTCGTGACGCCATAGGTGCGCAGACGGAGCTTTTCCTTATAAACCGGCTTGTCTAAAGATGCACGGATCAGTCTGTAGTCCTCTGTATCGTAATAAAGGCTGTTGACCCTTGCCTCAGCGAAGCGGTCCGGTTTCATATAAGTCTCTAGTTGTCCCATAAGGGTTGCATATTGCTCTGTATTTAACAGATACTTTATTTCACGGCGCTGAAACACCGTCTGATAACTCTGCATATGGATACCTCCTTGCCGTTGTGGCTTTACTATACAGAATTAACGTTAAATTAAACTGAAAAAATCCTTTCAGCCTTTTTTCAGGCAGGAGTGCTATTCTGTTTACAAATATGATGTTTTATAAAAAGGTGGGTAATTCGTGAACATCCTGATTGTGGAAGATGAAAAAAGGCTTGCCGATGTGCTCGTACAGATCATGCGTGAAGCAAAATATCAGGCAGAGGCGGTTTACGACGGACAGGACGGTATTGACTATGCGCTCGGTGGGGACTATGATGTTATCATCTTAGATGTCATGCTGCCGAAAAAGGATGGCTTTGCCGTCGTTCGTGCTCTGCGGGAATCCAAACGTGCGACTCCTGTCCTGATGCTCACCGCACGCAGCGATGTCTCCGACCGGGTCGCCGGCCTTGACTGCGGCGCCGACGACTATCTGACAAAACCGTTTGCAACGGAAGAACTCCTGGCGCGTGTACGTGCACTCTCCCGCCGGCAGGGGGAAATTGTCCTGGACGTTCTACAGTACGGGGATTTGGAATTGTCCGTCGATACACATGATCTCAAGTGCAGCGCACGGTCTGTACGGCTCAGTTTGAAGGAATTTGAAGTTTTACGAATTTTAATGTCTGCACCCCGTACAATTGTTTCCAAAGAAATGCTGATCACAAAAGTATGGGGTTATGATTCCGAAGCCGAGGCAAACAATGTAGAGGCGTACATATCCTTTCTGCGGAGAAAGCTGCATTATTTGGGATCTCGCGTCTCTATCAACGTCATACGAAAAGTCGGATACCGGCTTGATGAGGATGCGTCATGCTGAAAAAACTACGCCGCCGGTTTGTAATCGTCGCTATGACGCTCATTACTTCGGTTTTATTGCTGGTTTTTTTTGCATTAATTCTTTTCAATTATCAAAGATTCTCTGAGGATACTCAACAGGCATTGGAACGTGTTCTGCGGCTGCCTCCCGGAGAAAATGTGACTGGACCGGAAATCGGACTGCCTGGTGAGAGAGAGCCCGGGTTCGATGCCTTGGCCTTTAGCGTTTATCTGGATTCGGACGGCAACGTCCTGGGCGTCAGTAAAGGCGGTGTCTCCGTGTCGGACGAAACACTTGAAACCGCTGTGCAGCTGGCCTTGGCGGCGGAAAATCCTACCGGTGTCCTGACCGGCCTGTCACTCCGGTATTTAAAACGCTCGGACAGTATGGGAATCCGAATTGCATTTGCCGACACATCGCGTGAAATGGAAAATATGCGTAACCTCGTATTGAGCTCTCTTGCCGTCGGTCTGAGCGGCTGGGCTGCATTTCTCGTGATTACGCTATTCCTATCCCGGCAAATTATACGTCCCGTCGAACGTGCCTGGGCACAGCAACGCCGTTTCGTTGCAGATGCCTCACATGAGTTGAAAACTCCCCTTACCGTCATTTTGGCAAACGTCGATCTTTTGCTTCTGCATAAAAACGAGCCTCTGTGTGATCACATACAGTGGCTCGTCAATTCACGGGAAGAGGCCGTAAAAATGAAGGGGCTTGTGGAAGATATGCTTTTTTTGGCGCGGTCTGATTCCGGGCGGGAACAGCCCGTTTTAGCAGACGTTAACTTCAGCGATATCGTAACCAGCTGCCTGCTTTCTTTCGAGCCTGTCGCCTTTGAGCATAACGTCGCTCTGGAGTCAGAAGTAGAGCCGGAACTTCATATAAAGGGCGACGGCGTTCAGCTTTACCGCTTAATCGCTATTTTAGCTGACAATGCCGTCAAATACGCGGGAGATGGTGGGCGTGTTATGATAACGCTTTCCCTGTCAGGGGGACATCCGCTTTTGCGTGTCCAAAACACCGGAGAAACCATACCCAGTGAAGATATACCAAATGTATTCGACCGTTTTTACTGTGCCGACCAATCTCGTAACAGCGATCGAGGGGGCTATGGGCTTGGCCTCTCCATCGCAAAAGAAATTGCGGAACAACACAGGGCTAAAATTGAGTTAAGCTCCAGCCGCGATCATCTCACGGTTTTTCAAGTTCTCTTTTCAACATAACTCATAGTCTTGCAAAGCGCAGACCACATAAAAATAAAGATGGGCGAGAATAAAAAATTCTCGCCCATCTTTATTTTCAACGCTTTTGCACGTCGCTCGTACCATTTCTACAGCCGCACACTTATAAATCTGTATCCTCAGGAGATTTCCTTTTCCAAGATCCAGCGTTTATCTGGCAAGCCCATACCCCACAATGGAACGCAGAGGCTCCTGAAGCTGGCGGTCATACTTGACTTTTAAAACCAGCGTTCTGGCACTGTCTAGCGGCATTGCAGTAATCTCCGGTTCTAAAAAGCCCTCTGCGCGGTTGGTCGTACGGATATTGATATCCACGCCAATGCGCACATTACCGATATGTGACTCCAGCGCAATTTTATCATTGTCTATGACGTTCTTCGTTACAAACTCATCGACTACGAGCTTCTGATAAAACTCGCGCACCAGCTCGTCCTCGCTCTCAGAAAGCCAGGTAAAATCGCGATTCAAAATAGCTTTGCACTCTTCGACCGTAATCGGTGTATACGCCGTCATGACCCGTTTTTCAAATGAACTTTCCTTGCAAAGCCGGAGCGTTCCAAGATCATGATTATAATACCTGATAAAAAACTGGTCGACGCGCTCACCGCGAAGTTTCCGGCTCCGCGAGGCGCGCACACGCTTCCGTCCGAAATACACAGTTCGGACATGATACTTTCCCTTTTCATCCGTAAACGGCGCGTTTGAAACGTATTCTTTCAGCTTTGCGAGCATCGGAACAAACTCGCCATGCGTTACATAGCGCTTAAACTCGTTTCTTACCGCTGTCACTTCCATCACATCTTTTCTCCCAAAAATGTCTTTTTATTTTATTATACTACGCAACCGACACATGCCGCTATATTGAAAAGTTATGAATACGTCCTTCTTTTTCGATATGTTTTTATTAAAAAACGGCAAAATCAACAAAACAAAGTCAATGCTTTAATACATATTTTACAATTTACCAAATTTCGTCATCCCATTTGGGAAATAATCCGCATGTTATTATTCACCAGTTTATAGAGACATTAATCATGGCATTCTAAAAAATAAATCCCACACCAGATAGGGATCTCGTGCGGGAGCTGACATTGTTTTATTCGGCAAGCTTTTTCAAATCTTCGTCCGTTACGCGATATGTTGTCCACTCATCAAGAGGTTTTGCGCCCAATGATTTATAAAACTTGATCGAATTCACATTCCAGTTCAGGCAGACCCATTCAAACCGGCGGCAATTTCTCGCAACGGCTATACGTGCTACCGTTTTAATCATGGCAAGGCCAATTCCCCTTCCGCGATACTCCGGTTTCACATAGAGGTCTTCCAGATACATTCCCGCTCGGCCCAAGAAGCTTGAAAAATTCATAAAGTAAATCGCATATCCGACGGCCTTAC
>URVL01000103.1 GCA_900551265.1 uncultured Eubacteriales bacterium
AATATCGCCGACCAGGTGAAGGAAAAACGGCTGGACGGTATATCCGACCTGCGTGACGAGTCCGACCGCAACGGCATGCGGATTGTCATAGAGCTTAAGCGCGACGCCAATGCGCAGGTGGTTTTAAACCGGCTTTTTATGCAGACGCAGCTCCAGTCAAGCTTTTCCATTATCATGCTCGCGCTGGTGAATAACCAGACGCAGCCGCGTATTCTCTCCTTGCGCCATATTCTGGACGAATACCTGGCCTTCCAGGAGGACGTCATTACCAGGCGTACGCGCTATGACCTGAGAAAGAGCCGGGAACGCGCGCATTTGCTCGAGGGATTGCTGATTGCGCAGGATCATATTGATGAAGTCATTCGGATTATCCGTTCTTCCTATGACAACGCAAAACAGAACCTGATGGAACGCTTCGGGCTGGATGATGTACAGGCCCAGGCAATTCTTGATATGCGCCTGCGCGCCCTGCAGGGTATGGACCGCGAAAAACTGCAGCAGGAATATCATGAAATTGAAGAAAAAATCCAGTACTATGAGAGCCTTTTGGCTGATCCGGCGCTCATTCGTGGCGTTTTGAAAGATGAGCTCCTGGAAATCCGGAAAAAATATGGAAATGAGCGCATCACGGAAATCCAGGACGCGGACGACGAGCTGGATGTGGAGGACCTGATTGAAAACGAGTTGTGCGTCTATACCTCCACGCGCCTTGGTTACATTAAACGGCTGCCCGCCACGGCATACCGTACGCAGCGGCGCGGTGGACGCGGCGTTTCCGGCATGGCGACGCGCGAGGAGGATCTCGTCTCCTCCGTGTTTGTCACGATGTCGCACAATGTCATTTTGTTTTTTACCAATAAGGGTCGCGCTTTCCGTCTGAAAGGCTATCAGATCCCGCTGGCTTCGCGGAATGCAAAGGGTACGAATATGGTTAATCTTCTGCAATTGGAACCGGAGGAGAAAGTGACGGCAATTCTGCCAATTGAAGTGGACGCCGCCGAACCTGAAGATGAAAATCTGCCGGATATGGAGGAAGATCTGACGGAGAGCGGACATTATCTCTTTTTTGTCACAAAGCTTGGCACGGTGAAACGCGTCAATGTCGATTCCATTGGAAAGATTCGGAAAAGCGGACTGCGTGTCATCAGTCTCCGCGAGGGTGACGAGCTGATCAGCGTGTTCCATACGGACGGGACAAAAACCATTATTCTGGCTTCTCACAATGGACGCGCTATCCGCTTTGCAGAAACAGAGGTGCGCGTCATGGGCCGCACGGCGGGCGGGGTGCGCGGAATCGAACTGCCCGAAGGCGACCGCGTTGCCGGCGCCGCTGCCGTGACGGGCGACGAGCTTCTGCTCTCTGTCACGGAGAAGGGATATGGCAAACGCACAAAGGTTGCCGATTATCCGATCAAGCATCGTGCGGGCCTTGGTGTGATCAGTCATGATGTAACGGAGAAAACCGGCTATGTCGCGGGCATCCGCGTCATTGACGAGGAGGAAGATTTGCTGCTCATCACCTCCGACGGACAAATCATCCGCATGGGTGTAGCGGATATCCGCGTTTGCGGACGAGCGAGTCAGGGCGTGATCCTGATGCGTTCGGCAAGCGAAGTGATCGACATTGCATCCGTTTCGCGCGAGGACGAGAATGAGGAAGAAGAACCCGGCGAAGAAGCCGGCACGGAACAGACAGAAAAAGAACCGGAGGAAGAAGAATGACGAAACTTGCCGCAGTGTTTGATTTAGACGGCACGCTGCTTGATACCATAGACGACCTTGCGTACGCGGTGAATACCGCGCTGACGGAAAATGGATTTCCTACCCATCCGCGCGAGGCATACTTTTACTTCGTGGGAAACGGTGCGAGGACGCTTGTGCAGCGCGCTTTGCCGCAGAATGTGGACAAAGCAGTCTTTGAAACGGTTTATGCGCGGTATTCAGAGCTCTATGAGGCCCACTGGAATGTGTTTACAAAGCCGTATGACGGCGTGCTTGACATGCTGGCAGCGCTGCGTGCGGACGGTATTCCCATGGGCGTTGTATCCAATAAGGTGCATGACCGCACACTTGAGGTCATTGACACCTACTTCCCGAATACTTTTGACGCGGTGTTTGGCAACCGTCCCGGCGTGCCGCTGAAACCCGATCCCGCCGGTGTGTTCGACGCGCTCACAGCGCTCGGCTGCGATCCGGCGCATGCCTTCTATCTGGGCGATACCGGCGTGGATATTGAGACGGGAAAACGGGCAGGCATCTATTCCGCAGGAGCTCTGTGGGGCTTCCGCACGGCGGAGGAGCTCACCCAGGCGGGCGCGGATATCCTCTGCGCCTCCCCTGCCGACGCACTTGCCGCCGCAAGGGCGTTTTATGCAAAGCTGTAAACTGATAACATCCTTGCAGTGTATGGAGACGCTGCAAGGATGTTTCATATAGAAGGCGTGTACGTATTCAACGGAAAGGTGGATTTTTTCATGCAATATGTAAGAATTTATGAGATGCCTCCCTGTAAAATGGTATCGTCCGGCGTTGGCATGTTCGGAGAGGAAAAATTCGAGTCGTTTGAGAGATGGTTTTCAAAGCAGAAGAAAAGCATGTTTCCGAAAGATTTTTTATTTTGGAATGACACCGGTTTTCAATGGTTATACCTTTATGAGGAACAGACAGATATTCCAGATGGTTTTGAGATTGTGGAATTCCAGGGAGGACTTTACGCTGTCGTGACCGATATAGATCAGAAAACAGATGTTGCGAGTATGAAAGCCGAAGTAGATCAATTTTTGAGTGAAAACGGATTGGAACGTGATCCGTCGCGGCTGGAATTGGGAAATATTATTACATCGCCGCTCGCACATGAAATTCTGGGATACGAGCAAATGGACTATTATACTCCGGTTAGAAAGAAAAACAATTGAGTTTTTCGTTTTGACGGGTTTCCGTTTCAGGTATTGTCTGCTGCATATGCTTTTATGGGAATATTTTTGCGGCAAACCGTGAACGAATCTGAAAAGAATCGTTAAATATTCGTTTTTTCGCTGTTCTTTTCCTGCCTGTGGTGGTATAATATACTTGTATTTCTGTGGGTATGACTCACAGGCGGCCAGTCTGCCGGGCGCTTTTTATAGGGCGCACGGCAAACAAAAGAGGATGAAACATGTTCAAGAAGACAATTGAAAAGCTGTTTGGGACGCACAGCGACCACGAACTGAAAAAAATCAAACCGATTATCGATAAAATTGAAGCTCTGGACGCAGAGTATGCCGCAAAGACCGATGAGGAATTGCGCGCAAAAACGGACGAGCTGAAAGCCCGTTATGCGGCGGGCGAAACGCTGGACGACCTGCTGCCGGAGGCGTTTGCCAACGTTCGTGAGGCGGCCTGGCGTGTGATCGGCGAAAAATTCTTCCATGTCCAGCTCATCGGCGGCGTGATTCTTCATCAGGGGCGTATCGCTGAGATGAAAACCGGCGAAGGAAAAACGGAAGTCGCTACCATGCCCGCTTATTTGAACGCCTTAACCGGCGAAGGCGTGCATATCGTTACGGTCAACGACTACCTCGCGAAAGTCGGCGCAGATCTGATGGGAAAGGTGTATCGTTTCCTGGGCCTCACGGTCGGTACGATTCTGCATGATATGACGAATGCCCAGCGCCGCGAGGCATATGCGTGCGATATTACGTATTGTACGAATAACGAGCTGGGCTTTGACTATCTGCGTGACAATATGGCGATTTATAAGTCCGACATGGTGCAGCGCGGGCATGCCTTTGCCATTGTCGACGAGGTGGACTCCATTCTCATTGACGAGGCGCGTACGCCGCTGATTATTTCCGGCCAGGGCGAAGATTCCACGGAGCTTTATAAGATCGCAGATAACTTTGCGAAAACTGCGCGCGCCCTGCGTGTGAAGGAGATCGACGCCAAAGAGGAACAGGACGACATCGACGCGGACTATATCGTGGATGAAAAGGCGCGTACCGCCGTCCTCACGCCAAAGGGCGTGGAAAAGGCGGAGCATTTCTTCAATATCGACAACCTCACAGACCCGGAAAACGCGACGCTGGCACACCATATCAACCAGGCGATCAAGGCGCGCGGCGTCATGCAGCGAGACGTAGACTATGTGGTTCGCGATGGCCAGGTCATCATCGTAGACGAGTTTACCGGCCGTCTCATGTACGGCCGGCGCTATAACGAGGGACTGCATCAGGCCATCGAGGCCAAAGAAAACGTGAATGTCCGCCGCGAAAGCAAAACGCTTGCCACCATCACATTCCAGAACTTTTTCCGTCTTTATCAAAAGCTCTCCGGTATGACCGGTACGGCGCTGACGGAGGAGGACGAGTTCCGGCAGATCTATAAGCTCGACGTGATTGAAATCCCGACAAACCGTCCTGTCATCCGTGTGGATCATCCGGACGTTGTTTACCGCACGAAAGATGCCAAATACCGCGCGATTGTCCGCCAGGTGGAGGAATGCGCGGCAAAGGGCCAGCCGGTTATGGTTGGTACCGTTTCAATTGAAGTTTCGGAGCATATTTCCAAGCTTTTAAAAGCGAAGGGGATCCGCCACGAGGTGTTGAACGCCAAATATCATGAGCGTGAGGCGGAAATCGTCGCGCAGGCGGGCCGTTTCGGCGCCGTGACCATTGCGACGAATATGGCGGGCCGTGGTACCGACATCAAGCTGGGCGGTAACGCGGATTTTCTGGCAAAGTCGGAACTCTCCCGCATGGATTTTGAACCGGAAGTGGTGGCCGAGGCCGTTGGATATGCGGAGACGGAAGATGAGAAAATCCTCGAGGCGCGTGGAATCTATAAGTCGCTTCTGGAAAAGTATTCGGCCGGTATCCGCGAAAACGCAGAAAAAGTTATTGCGGCGGGCGGTCTCTTTGTGCTGGGTACGGAGCGCCATGAGTCCCGACGGATTGACAATCAGCTGCGCGGCCGTTCCGGCCGTCAGGGCGATCCCGGCGAGAGCCGGTTCATCATCTCCATGGAAGATGATATCCTGCGTCTTTTCGGATCTGAGCGCATTCAGAATATGATGGAAAATCTGGGCATCGATGAGGATATGCCAATTGACCAGAAAATGCTCACCGGCGCGATTGAAAACGCCCAGCGCCGCGTGGAAAGCCGCAACTTTGAAGTGCGTAAGCACGTGCTCGAGTACGACGACGTCATGAATGTGCAGCGCGGCGTAATTTACGGCCAGCGCGCGGAAGTGCTCGACGGGAAGGATTTAAAGGAACAGATCCAGAAATGGACGACAAATGTACTGACAAACGCCGTCAACGCGGAATTTGGCGAGACGCCGGGAATTGAACCCGCGCAGCTGGAGATTCTGCGTCTGAAATTTGAGGGGATTGAGCTGCCGGAAGGCGCGTTTGCGTATCCGGAGGAAGCGCTGCCGTCCTTGACGAGCGAGGAAGTGCTTGCAAAGATTTTGCCGCTTGCCGAGGCGCGGTATGAAGAAAAAGAGCAGGAGCTGGGCGAACGCGTGATGCGCGAGGCGGAGCGCGTGATTATGCTGCGGAATGTCGATTTGAAGTGGATGGACCATATCGACGCGATGACGGAGCTGCGCCGCAATGTCGGTTTGCGCGCCTATGCGCAGCAGGATCCGGTGATTGAGTATAAGCGCGAGGGTTATGACATGTTTGAGGCCATGATTGCCTCGATTCAGGAGGATACCGTGCGCGGCGTTTATACCGTACGCATCCGAGGCGCGGAGGAGCCGAAGCGCCAGCAGGTGGCGAAGGTGACGGGTGAAAGTCACGGCGGCGGGGATGGAACGGTGAAAAAGCAGCCCGTACGCGCGGCGAAAAAGCCGGGCCGCAACGATCCCTGTCCCTGCGGCAGCGGAAAAAAGTATAAAAACTGCTGTCTTTTGAAGGAAAATCAAAAGGCGTAGGAATGGCTTTGGTCCATACAATTGCATGATGTAACGCTGCCACCGGGTAGCTTGCGCTGCGGCGCCCATCAACACATCGTTAGGTCTTAGAAGATGTGTCTGGTGAGCGCCGCTTTTTCTGAAAAAATCCCGCCAGAGTTACCGCGGGACCCCATGTTTTATGATTTTGGAGGGTTTTCGTATGTGGAAAAATCCTTTTTCCGGATTGAAAAAAAGAGAGTGGTTTCTGTGGGGCATGTCCCTGCTTGTGGTTGCCGTATCCAATTTTCTTACGGGCAGCGTTCGTCCCGTTCTGCTCATCGCAACGCTTGTCGGTGTGACAGCTCTGATTTTTGTCGCGCGCGGCGACGTTTGGGGGCAGGTGTTGACGGTACTTTTCAGCGTGCTGTATTCCATCACGTCGCTGGAATTCCGGTATTATGGCGAAATGATTACCTATCTGGGTATGAGCGCGCCGATTGCGGCGCTCTCTGTCGTCACATGGCTTCGGAATCCGGTGGAAAAGGGGAAAAATGAAGTGCGGATTCATACGCTGACCGGACGCCAGACGGTTCTCATGCTGGTTCTGGCCGCCGTTGTGACGGGCATCTTTTATGTGATCCTCAAAGCGTTTGATACGCCGAACCTGGCGGTCAGTACGGTTTCCATTACGACCAGTTTTCTCGCCTCCTATCTCATGCTTTACCGAAATTCCTACTACGCGCTGGCATATGCTGCAAACGATGTCGTGCTGATCATTTTGTGGGTGCTTGCCGCGTTGGAGGAACTTACCTATGCGCCGATGATCGTCTGTTTTGGCATGTTTCTGATCAACGACCTCTATGGTTTTGTCAGCTGGAAGGCCAGGGAAACCAAACAGGCCGCTGCCGCGCGGCATGTGCGCGCCGGATGACGCCGCAGTATCTGCCGCTTGCAAAAAAGATAAAATTGTGGTAAAAATATTATAAACGTATGTATTAAGAGGGAATTTTTTGAAGGAAGCGGTTTATGAATATTTTGCATTTGAAGTATGCTGTGGAAGTGGAAAAAACACATTCGATTAACCGTGCGGCGGAAAATCTTTTTATGGCGCAGCCGAACCTGAGCCGCGCAATCCGCGAGCTGGAGGAGTCGCTTGGGATCACGATATTCCGGCGCACGTCGAAGGGAATTTCCGTAACGCCTCAGGGCGAGGAATTTTTACAATATGCGAAGAAAATCCTTGCGCAGATTGATGAAGTGGAGTCCCTTTACAAAAATGCGAAAACGGGAAAGCAGAGCTTTTCGATCTCCGTCCCGCGCGCGAGTTATATTTCCGCGGCCTTTACGGAATTTGCAAAGAAGATCGATCTCTCCAAACCGGCGGAGTTCATTTATAAAGAGACGAATTCTCTGCGCGTGATCAATAACATTTTGCAGGCGGACTATAAGCTGGGAATTTTGCGGTATCAAAAGCCCTTTGAGCAGCATTTTAAAACGGAGCTCTATGAAAAGGGCCTGATTTACCGCGGCAACCGCATGGTTAACTGGTGCCCCCACTGCAACACCTCCATTTCCGATGCGGAAGTGGAATACAAGACTCAGGACGGCAACTTCTGGCACCTGCTGTATCCCGTTAAGGAAACCGGCGAAATGCTGGAACTGGCTACCACCCGTCCTGAGACCATGCTGGGCGATACTGCGGTGGCTATCAACCCTGAAGATCCCCGCTATGCCCACCTGCACGGCTGCCATGTGGTGCTGCCCCTGCTGAACAAGGAAATCCCCATCGTCTGCGATGAGCACGCCGATATGACCAAGGGCACCGGTGTCGTGAAGATCACCCCCGCCCACGACCCCAACGACTTTGAGGTCGGTCTGCGCCACGACCTGCCCATCGTGCGCGTGTTCACTTACGACGGCCACATGACCGGCGCTGCCGACAAGGCTGCCGCCGATGCTCTGTTTGCCGCCGGTAAGAACACCGTCAACGAGCCCCATGTGCTGGACTGCGGCAAGTACGCCGGCATGACTACGCTGGAGGCACGCAAGGC
>URVL01000104.1 GCA_900551265.1 uncultured Eubacteriales bacterium
CCGTATACTCCGTATGTACAGCTGTCGCTTCGACCGGCGCAGTATTCTCTGTGCCGCACTCAGGACAGATCATTTCATTTTCCGGCAACTGTGCGCCGCATTTTTCACATTTCATACACATCCTCCGTTCTTCCGTCTTTTCTATCTTATCATCTGTTATCAGTGTTCTAAAAAATTATACCACATTTGGAATCGCCCTGCAAGAAAGCATCACCAATAGAGATACCCGTTTAGATATATTGACGTTTTATAGCAGTGGAAAGTTTCAAAAGCAGGAAACCGGCATATAAGCTCCCAAGATGTCATTCCTTTCAAAAATCATGCAAAGCGCTCACAAAAATTGTGAGCGCTTTGCAATCCTATCAAAGAGGCATCTATATAAAGCGGTTTTACCGCACAATTTTATAGTATACACGCGCCGTCAGAATATATACAAGCATGTATACCAGTGCAAAGATCAGGAAGGTAGCTGCCGTCGTAACAATAAAAAGTGGCACGTTATAGAGTCCAAAGGCTTCAATAATCTTCACAATCATTGAAAATGCAAAGCAAATGTGAACGCCCGCTACCGTTAATGGAAGGAAAAAGACAGTGAGAACCTGACTTCGAATGGAGCTTCTTACTTCCGACGGGCTCATACCGACTTTCTGCAGAATATGGAAGCGTTCACGGTCATCGTATCCTTCCGTCACCTGTTTATAGTACATAATAAGGATCGTGGCCATTAAGAACAATAATCCAAGGAAGATACCCACAAACAGGAATGCGCCATACATGGCATAATACTCGTCCGACTGTAACTGACGGCTATAAATGTTCAGTATCTCATAGCCATTTTCCTCTCCTTCGCGGAGATTAAGCGTTTGAAAACGTTCTGCCAGGACCGGATTACCATAAATAATATCACACACTAAATTATAATACGCCCGCTTTTCATCTTCATCCGCGTCAATCAAAATACCGGAAAACCCATTTTTCCCCATTCGATAGGAACCGGATTCCTGATATACGGCATTATAAAACGTCTCGATGGTTTGGCTGTCCGGCACAACGATCATGACAGTTGTAAAGCCCGATATTCTGCTGCTCTCTACCTGCGGTATGCCTTCCTCAAGATATGACTGAACATGGTATGTCTCACCAAACAGCATGACAGTGTCTCTTTCTTCGCTTCCGTTTAATTGGAAAAGAAGAACTTCATCCTGGGCGAGCTGGATGTCATGTCCCACATAGCGCCCATATGCCTCCTGTGTCAGCAGAATCAGATAGCAATTTAACTGATCATAGTCGGCGAGGGCCACCATACTACCGTCTTCATAGCGGGCCGTCATCGTCCAATATTCATACCAGGTGGTAGACGTTACGCCGTATCCTTCCTCCTCCGCAATATCCTGCAAAAAAGACGTATAGGAAGAAAGCGTATTTTCCTCCGGCATCTCAAAGCGCAGGCCAACGTCATAAGGGTACATCATATCGAGATAGTCAGACATACCTGCGTAAAGAGTGACCGTTGTCGAAACAGTGACCAACACCATAGTGGAAAGAATGCAAATGTTGGAAAGGCCCTGCGCATTTTGCTTCATGCGGTAAATCATGCTTGAAATGGAAATGAAGTGCTTTGTCTTATAGTAGTACGTTTTATTACTGCGCAAAATCTTTAAAAGCGCAATGCTCCCCGCCGTAAAAAGGCAATAGGTTCCTATGATTACCAGAATAACCGCTACAAAAAACCAGACAATCGCATCAATCGGAGATTTCACAAGAATTGCAATCGTATAACCGCCTGCTAACGTAATCAGACCGAAAACAGCAAGCAGGGCTTTTGTCTTCGGCTCTTTCTGACCAGCCTGTGCACCGCGCAGAAGCTCAATTGGATTGGAAAGCCGTATATGCCAGAGATTATAAGCCAGAATCAGCAGGAAAATCACGGCAAAGAGCACGCAGGACGAAATAATCCCCGGCAACGACACCGACATACCAAGCGGAACAGGAAAGTTTACCAGCCTCAGCAGCAGCATGTAAACAAGTTTGGAAAGTACAATACCGGTCAAAATACCAACTGCAATTGTGCCGACGCCAGTAAAAAGTGTCTCAAACAGCATGACACAGGCAATATGACGCTTTTCCATGCCCAAAATATTATACAGTCCGAGCTCACGGCGCCGGCGTTTCATCAGAAAACTGTTTGTATAAAACAGAAGAATGACCGAGAATACACCGATAATGAAACTTCCAAATGCCATATAGCTCTCTACATATGCTCCGCCCACGACCTCCGATAGTCCCTCATTATAGCGGATAAAGAGTACAATATAAAACATGGCGACCGTAAATATACAGGTCAGTAAGTACGGAAAATAAAATCTACGGTTTGACTTGATATTATTGAGCGCCAGCTTTGGATAAAAGGAAATCTTACGCATTACGGTCACCGCCTGTCGCCACGATCGTAAGCGTATCGGAAATCTTTTGATAAAGCTCTTCGTCCGACAGAGACCCACGATAAATTTGATGAAAGACCTCTCCGTCTTTGATGAACAGAACACGATTTGAATGACTTGCAGCCTTAATGCTGTGTGTGACCATGAGGATTGTCTGCCCTTCGCGGTTAATCTCCTCAAAAAGCCTCAGCAATGCATCCGTTGCCCGGGAGTCCAGGGAGCCTGTCGGTTCGTCAGCCAGGATGAGCTGTGGAGCCGTGATCAATGCACGCGCTACAGCCGCACGCTGTTTTTCTCCTCCAGATACCTCATACGGATATTTTTTTAAAATTCCGGATATTCCAAGCCGTGCGGCAATGGGCTTTAACCGGGAAGACATTTCCGCATAATTGACGCCTGCAAGCACAAGCGGCAGCAAAATATTATCCTGGATAGAAAAGGTGTCAAGCAGGTTGAAATCCTGAAAAACAAAGCCAAGGTTATCACGGCGAAAGGCCGAAATCTGTGACTCACGGATTGTCGTAATGTCAACGCCGCGCAGGAGCACTTCTCCACCGGTCGGCTTGTCGAGTGCCGCCAGGATGTTTAAAAGCGTCGTCTTACCACTGCCGCTTTCACCCATAATGGATACATATTCCCCCTCCTCAACGGTAAAATTCACGTCCGAAAGAGCCTGTACTTTATTTCCGCCAAATCGGGTCGTATAAACCTTTTTCAGGTTTCGAACTTCCAAAACTGTCATAGCAACTTCCTCCAATGTCTCATTACATGTAACAGTATAGCGAAAAGCCGGAATGTTCGCCATAGATTTGACTTACATTCCGGCTTGGAATCTTACATTTTTGAAAGTTTACGATTAGGAAATAGCCACAGCTTCAATAAAGTTCCACTTTCCAGCCGCCGTCTTCGCGATTAAAATAAAATTCACTGAGTTCCTCTGAATCAAAAACCTGCAAAAGCTCCTTAAAGTGGTCTGCACAGCGATATTCTCGAATCCGCGAACGATCCAGCCAGAATACCTCGCCCTCTTCAGATGAACGAATTTCTCCGGAAAACCGGTTTGTCTTATGTAAAAAGACAACATACCGCGCACCATTGTCTTTTTGAAACTGCTTCACGCCGCAAAGACGCGGCGCGTCTATTGTCAGTCCCGTTTCTTCAAAGACCTCACGGATCGCAGCATGAATCAACGACTCGCCGGGGTCAACATGGCCTCCCGGAAACACCACGCCGGGCCAGGCGGGGTCCAGACGGTCCTCAACCAATATGCGGCCCTGATCGTCATACACCATCACCAGGTTCGTAAACTCTGCACGTTCTTCTCTATCCACGTCTGTATAATTCCTTTCTTCATATTTAATCGCTATATACATACTCCTGCAAATCAAGCAAAACGCGCGTACCGCATCCTTCCTCCGATTGAATCGAAATCTCATGTCCCAGTTTCTTCATAATTCTGCGGCAGAGGTAAAGGCCAATCCCCGTTGAACGCGTATATTCACGGCCGTTATAGCCCGTATATCCGCGTTCAAATACGCGCGGGATATCCTCTGCGCGAATACCGATCCCCGTGTCTTCAATCACCAACGTTTTCGGCGCACTGGGCAGCATAAATACAGAAATGCTTCCTTCTTTTGTATATTTCAGAGCGTTTGACAAAACCTGCTCCAAAACAAATAACAGCCATTTTTCATCGGTAATAACCTGTACACCCGTTTCTTCATAAGAGAGGCGGATCTTTCCTGCAATAAATAGAGGGGCGTATTTCCGAACGGCCTGCTTGATGACGGCATCCAGCGAGACACGGCGTAAAACCAGATCGGATGACAGACTTTCCGAGCGTGCATAGTTTAACGCCATGCCGACATATTCTTCAATCTTGAATAACTCCGCCGCCAGTTCACGGTTTTGTTCAGTTTTGCCTGCCTGAAGCAACAGATGCATCGCAGAGATTGGCGTCTTAATTTGGTGCGCCCACATTGTATAATAGTCATCGTTTTCACGACGTACATCGGACATTTGCAATTCCAAACGGCCATTTTCACGTACAATTTGCCGAATCAGTGCCGTATAATCTTCCTCCAATACGCCCCGTGGGATCGGAAGCGCTTCTACATTCACTACGATGGTCTCCATAAGCTTTTGAAGTACCTGATGACGCCGGCGAAACCGAAAATAGCTGATCAGGCAGACCATAGCGCCCAGATAGACACAGATACCCGAGGCATACAGTACAGGTTCTGCCGGATAGCCATACATAAGTGTGACAATGGCAAAAACAGTAATAAAGAAGAGCGACAGCAGCACGGTTTTCGTATGTCCCTTGATATAGAGGAGAAAAAGCTTCATGTCCTCACCATATATCCTAAGCCCTTTCGTGTGACAATAAAGTCGGAAAGGCCTGCTTCCTCCAGTTTTTTTCTCAGGCGCGTCACATTGACAGTCAGCGTATTGTCATCAATAAAACTGTCGGTTTCCCATAGGCGTGCCATGATTGCCTCACGCGACACGGCTTTGCCCCTATTTTCCATCAACATATGTAAAATTTTAAATTCATTTTTGCTCAGATCTATACGTACGCCGCGATAAGTCAACGTAGCCGAGCCGATATTCAACACGGCGCCGCGGTTTTCAAGTAATTCCGATTGTCCCGCAAAATCGTAAGTACGCCGCAGCATAGCCTGCACCTTCGCAGTCAGGACACCCAAATCAAACGGTTTCGTAATAAAGTCATCACCGCCCATATTCATGGCCATCACAATATTCATGTTATCGGACGCTGAAGAAATAAAAATAATTGGAACTTTTGAGACTTTCCGTATCTCGGCGCACCAGTAATAGCCATTAAAGTGCGGCAGTGAAACATCCATCAGGACAAGCTGCGGTTCATATGCCGCAAATTCTGCAAGGAGATCGTCAAAGTTCTCCACACAGTGTGCCTCACATCCCCAACTTTCCAAATGGTCTTTGATCGTGCGCGCAATGATACGGTCGTCCTCTGCAATTAAAATTTTATACAAAATTTCACACCCTAGATTTTATCAGAAGTTACCCCTATTTTAGCATATTTATGCTGGTTTTAAAAGCGCCTTGCGTCAGAATTAAGATTAGTTTAAGGGTCTCGGAAATCTCGTGGGAGGCAGACCCATTTCAACCAATTGCATATATCCATAACGTTAGAAATTTCCATTTTTAAACAATCCCCTCCGTCCATTTAACAGGAAGGAGATTTACTTAGCTGAAAGTCCAAGAACTGTCAGCAATTAATTTCTGCACTGGTGTAATGGTTATAATATTCTGATATAAATTTATTGAAACCCGTTGTTTTTTTAAGATTTTTTGTATATCATATAAATTAATAGTATCATTTGTATATCTGATTTTGATTAAGATACGATTTTGCAAACACATGGTTTATTTGTCAAGATACATACCACATGGAGGAAGTTCATGCGCACCCTTACAACACTCGATCTGAAAAATTATGAGCCGGGCTGGCATCGATATCGCCGTTTTGCGGTTCGCGCCGTTATTTTCCGTAAGCGTGATTTGCTGATGGTTCACAGTACGACCGACGGCTTTTATAAATTTCCTGGAGGCGGTATAGAGCGTGGCGAATCGCATTTGGACACATTAATACGGGAAACGAAAGAGGAAATTGGACTTTCTATTATTCCGAAGTCCGTATGCGCGTTGGGGCGTATCCGGGAGGTTCGCAGGAGTATTTACAAAGAACATGAGATTTTTGATCATACATCCTACTATTATTATGCAAAAGTTGATGATATTATTGAGAAAACACAGCTCAGCCGCTATGAAGCAGAATTTGGATTTGAATTAGCCTGTGTTTCTCCGGAAACTGCCTATCAGGCAAATATGAAAATCGCTTCCGAGGATAGAACCGCTTTTCTTTTCCGAGAAGCGTACATTCTGAAATGGCTGATAAAAAAGCAACAAAAGCAAGAACTGTGCAAATAAGCAGGCCCTCCATTATAGTTGGACGGTCTGCTTATTCAAAATTAAGTTTGAAATGCCTTTTAGAGCGTTTCTTTCTCCGGTCTCTGTTTTTATATCTAAAATCTGACGGGAGCGTTTGACTCTCAAAAATCAGTCCATAAACAGACTGCATCACTGCGCTGTCGGTTGTAATCAGCCGTTATCCCTGAATCGACCAACTTTGACTTTGCATTTGCAGATCCACCATATGTGCATAAATGCCCTTTCGCGCAAGCAATTCTTCTGAAGACCCCTCTTCCGCCACACAGCCGCCCGCAAGGACGACAATTTTGTCTGCTCCTGCCACAGTACGCATACGATGCGCAATCACAAGTACCGTTTTATTTTGTATCAGACGTGATAAAGCAGACTGTATCTGTGTTTCATTTTCTACATCGAGCGATGCGGTGGCCTCATCAAGCAAAATAATCGGCGCATTTTTTAGAAAAGCTCTTGCGATGGATATCCGCTGTCGTTCTCCTCCGGAAAGCTCACAGCCATTTTCTCCAATGCGGCTGTTCCACTTATCGGGGAGTTTTTCAGCAAACTCTGTGCAGTTTGCGAGCCGGGCGGCAGCAAGAACCTCTTCGTCCGACGCGTCTTTTCGTCCGATTCGGATATTTTCTAAAATCGTATTGTCAAATAAGGTTACCTCCTGAAAGACAATAGCGTACAGAGATAGCAGTGTTTCCGTATAAATTTGAAAAATGTCAATACCTCCAACTGTAATTTTTCCACGACTCACATCCCAAAAACGCGCGGCAAGCCGTGAAACCGTTGTCTTGCCTCCACCGGACGGACCTACCAGCGCCGTCACCTCACCCTGTTTGGCAGTGAACGAAACATCTCGCAACACCATATCTTCGCTGTTATAAGCAAATCCGACATGGTCAAATACGATATCATATCCGTTGTTGGTAAGCGTATTCCTCCCCTCCTGGACCGGACAGTCAAGGATCTCATTCATGCGGGAAATATTAGTACGAGTGCTAATAACAGCAGCTAAATTCTGTAGCGCGCTCTGCAATGGATCATAAAGTCTTGATACCACCAATAGGAATAGGAAAAAGGTTAAGACATCCAAAGTGCTGTGTACGAGTAAAATTGAACCCACAAGTGCAACAGTCGCAATTCCAAGCTTTAACAAAAGCGATGCGGAAACAACAAATACCGCCGTTCCGAACTCGCTCATTACGGCACGATGCTCTACCGCTCTGATCTTTTGGTCCAATCCGGCCAGATAGCTTTCCTCTGCATTGCAAGATTTCAAATCACGGACAGCCTCGATACACTCCTGAATCCCGTCAGCGCAGGCTATTTTGGCCGCCATGGACTTGCGGTTTAGGCCCTCCTGTACGCTTGCAGAGAGCCAAACGATTGCAAATGAAATCGGCATCACCCAAAGTGTAGCCAGGGCCATACGCCAGTCAAAAACAAGCAAGCCAATTGCCACGAGAACCGTAGACGCAATAGATCCAAATAGCTCCG
>URVL01000105.1 GCA_900551265.1 uncultured Eubacteriales bacterium
TGTATTGCTTTTGTTTATGTCTGTAGCGAGCTGGGCATATATGGCCGCCAAGTGGTTGACCCTGCGTGCTGCACGACGGCGTACCAGACAGGGACTCTGCGCCTTTGACGATGCAGGTGCATTGGCTTTTGCCTTGCCTTTGGTGGAGAGCGATAAACGCTCCCCCCTGTATGGCATCACTTGCCGAGCTGTACGAGAATTCAATCGCATCACCCGCACTGGCGATGCTGAGCGCCTGCTCAACGACAACGTCCGCCGCGCCCTACACTTCGGTATTGCCGAAGAAATGGCACACCTCAAATCTTCGTTGGCGCTTTTAGCTACTGCGGCCAACACTGCTCCCTTCATCGGCCTTTTCGGTACGGTGTGGGGCATCATGCACTCCTTCCATGCAATTGCCTCCCTGAAAAGCGTTTCCTTGGCAACAGTCGCTCCCGGCATTGCCGAAGCGCTCATTGCTACGGCGGTGGGGTTGTTCGTCGCCATCCCTGCGGTGTGTGGTTACAACATCTTCCGTGCGCGCCTTACAAACATTGAAGGCGTGTGTATCAACTACGCGGGACAGCTTTTGAACCGCATGCAGCATGAGGTTAACGCTTATCAAGACGGCATCTCATTTGCGGGGGAAAGGTAGCCATGTCTTCCTCTGATGACGATTTTGTGGCCGATATCAACGTGACTCCTTTTGTGGATGTGATGCTGGTACTGTTAATCATTTTTATGGTTACGGCTCCCATGATGACTGAAGGTCTAGATGTGGATCTGCCGCAAGTACAAGCTGCGGAGGTACTGCCCACGGAAGATGATCACATGATTTTGAGTATCAAAAGCGACGGAGCGCTGTTCCTGGATGAATATCCCACGACCATGGCCGACTTGGATTATCTGCTGAGGCGTACCGTACTTTCTCAGAACAAACAGCTTTTCCTGCGTGCTGACAAGGCAGTTCCGTACGTTGTGGTGATGGAAGTCATGGGCTGCATCCGGGCAGTCGGCATAACTAACTTGGGCATGGTGGCGGAATCTGGGGGTGGGCTGGCATCCGAAGATGCCGAGAAGGTGCAGTCCGACATAAAACCTGCAACGGGCATGACTTCGCAATGACCTCTATGAGCTTTTTCCAACGTGCCGCGACCGTAGTATTTTCCCTACTTCTACATGGCTTCATAGCCATAGCCGGATTCTTTTTCGCAAGCACCGAAATCTTGCCGGAAGAGAAAGCCTATCGCGTTTCACTCGCTGAGTTTGCTCCGGCTCAGACCTCTATTGCTCCGGGACAGGAAAAAAAGACAACTTCAGCATCTGCGGAACCTCAACCTAAAATGCCGATTAGGCCAGTGGAGCCGGAAGTCGCCCCGACTCCGCCCAAACCGGCACCGGTAGTTCCTGCGAAACCAGTGACTCCCTCGCGCCCCAAGCCTAAGCCCCAAAATCGTACCATAAAGCAGACGCAGGACACAGAGAACCGAACAGAACAAGCTTCCGCCCAGAAGTCACAAACAGCCACGATGTCACAAAATTCGACAGAAACTGGCGGCGGTACGGCGCAGGGAGCAGCGCGTACCATGGGTGACCTGAGCGTATACGCTGAAGACGTCGTGGATCAACGTCCGTCCATTTCTCGCAGAGTGATGCCCGAATACCCGAACAAGGCCCGACGGATGAACATGCAGGGACAGGTGGTGGTTCAACTTGTCGTGGATGTTTCCGGCAAGCCACAACAATGTACCATTTACTCTTCTAGCCCCACAGGCGTCTTTGATGAAGCGGCACTGGCTGCGGCCCGGCGAACACGATTCCTTCCAGGAAAGGTCAGAGGTCAACCGGTTAATACAATTGTTCTGATTCCTTATAAATTTTCTCTACGATGAAAATTTAATGAATATAGCCTGATAAGGCATCTTATCTATCGCCCAAGCTGCTGCGCACGGCAAGGCATCTCATAAGCATCCCGCATCGTAAATGCGTTTGGTGCCTCTGTGCGGCAGCCATGGGAGAAACGGACGGGCTGTTTCTCGCTTGTGCCCTTAATGACCGCTTGTAGTAATACTGGCGGTTTTTTTGTGAGTATCAGCATTGTTGCGGTATGCAGAAACTCCAAAAGGAGTTTTTCATGGACAAAAGCAATCTTGAATTTGAAGATCTGGAAAAAATTTGCCGTGAAGTCATTAGTAGAGTTCTACACACATGCGAATTGGAACTTCTCAATAATAATGATGAAGTAAAAGCTCTACCATTCGCTGCAATGGCTGTGAAAGAATCTATCTTGACATTTTTGGCCCTAATTAATTCTAAAAAAACGTAAATAGCTCCTAACAGTGCCTACGGAGGTAGGCACATCAAATTGCACTGCTCTCAACCTAGGCCACAAAATATTTTTATACCATACTATCATATCGATATAGACAATGAAAACGGCATTATCTCGTCATCTCTCCATATTTTTCTGCTGTTTTTGAATGTGCTCTTCATCCAACTTTTTTTCTCGACGCATAATTTTATTCCCCTTTATCCACAGACTGTTCCCCCATTTTTTTTGAGCATAGCGGAGGGCGACATGCCGGATGGAGGCATTTTTGTTTGAAAAGAAGAGTTCCTTTCCGCTGTCCAGAATCCTCCCACCACCAGGTAGGAAAAAAACAATTATTCCCTTGTGATCTACTGTTGCCGAGAAACCACGTATGTGTGTTATTTCCTCGGCGGCAAGCTGTTCCATACGTAACAGAGCCAAAAGCTGTTTCTTTCCTTTGCCGCTCATGATTTTATTATCCAAGGCAGCTAATTCCTTGGCTGCGTATTTAGCCTGCATTTCCGCACGACTCATTGTTGGTTGCTCTTTACCGTGCAGTGCCCATTCCTTAATCGCGGAGTCTTGCGGAACGCGATCCGGCTCCGCTATCTTCAGCTTGGAACGTAAAATGGCTAAAGCGATTTCATTGCCCTGACCAGCCTTATATTGTAGGAAACCATTCCATGAAGTGAAAGGAACCTTTTCACGTATGTCCTCACAAGTAGATTGAAACGGCAGCTTGGCTCTGGCGATTTCTTCTGCCTCATGCTTGCGGGCCAGTTGCAGCAGACCAAGGCGGTTCTTTTTTGCTATGTTCAGCCGTTCCAATTCCCTGCGTTTGGCCGCCCACTTTTCCCTGATTGCCGCAAGTGCTGCGTTTTCCCTTTCTTTGATGGTAGCCAGTCCGGTTTTCCGGTCTTTAATGCCCTGCTGATATTCCGCGTACAAAGCGCCTCGTTCTGGAGCGCGATGCAAGGGGGTCGCCTGATACCGGCTTTGCTCTGGTATTTTTTCCAAGTCCCGCGCTGGAAGGTACCTCCCGAACTTTCCCTCCAGCTTTTTCAGTGAGAAGGCTCTGTCTACTGCGCTGACTTTTACGGTATGCTGCTGATTATGGCGATCAGCCAAAATCAGACCGTTCCCGTGTGGTTTTATCACCAAACCATGCCGGGCAAGCCCCTCATGGAGCGTTTGCCAATCCGTTGCTGTCGCCAAAACATACAAGATGGTGTCTCTCTGGTCCTTAGCATACGATTCAAAGGATTGTTGGCCTGTGTGGGCTTCAATGAGGGCAGCTTTTGCGCCCACTGACCGCTGTTTCTCTTTGTTTCGGCCATTATCAACCACAAGACCGTATTCCTGCTCCAGCTCCCGGCATAAAGTGTCCCGCTTCCAGTAATCGCGGAAAGGCTCATGTCGGGTATGTTTTTCCGGGTGGATCATGTTGTAGGCTATGTGCATATGGAGATTGGCGGTGTTTTTATGGACGCCACAATGCCGCTGATGCTCGGTATAACCCAACGCGGCGGTAAAGCGTTCTTCAATGGCCATGAACACCTCCGGCGTCAATTTTGCCTCGTCCTCCAGGCGAAAGCTGATCACAAGATGGTAGGTTTTGTTTTTCGTGGTGCGGACGTTTATGACCTGAACGTCCATGGCCTCGGCAATGCCGTTCTGGTAATCATCATCCCCAAGGCATCCGGCGCACCAGCGCATGAGACTTTTTTCGCCTTCATGCCCGGCATCGGCAATGTACTCGGCAAGACGGGCGTAGTTGTCATTTTGGGGGCTGATGTCCACTTTTTTGCTGATCATCGTATGCCCGCTATGGCCTGCTGAACTTCCCGCTGCCGGACGTCCAGTTCATGTAAAAGACGGTGAACTGTCAGCCTGTCCGCGCCATTCGCCAATGCCTGTTTCACCAGCCCGCCAAGTCTGCCAAGGTCGCCTTTGAGCCGTCGTAATTCAATCCTTGCCTCCTGATGTTCCAGACTTGGGACGGAAAATCCAAGGCACACCCTTTTGCTGAACGTGGAAAGGGACAGCCCTGCCTTGCTGGCCGATGCTCTGATCTGTGCGTGTTCCTCTGGGGTCAGATAGGTTCTGAGAATCAATTTTTTGCTCGGCACAAGGAGCCTCCTGAATTTTGGAGGCTCTTAGGCCTGCATAGTGACGATAAACGAGCCAAGCGTAGCGCCTGCCACGCTCTGGGTCTGGGGAATGGTATTTGCCCACAGCTTTCCAGTTCAGGCCGTAGCGGGCGATCTCTTCCGCAAGTATCCATGTACCCCAACTCTCATTGATGGCCGGGTCGAGCAGTGATAACGGGTCTATGCCGTATCGCTCCATCCACCATGAGTTTATCTGCATTTTACCAACGTCAAAAGACAAGCCAGCCGCAATCGCCTTTTGTATGAGCTGTTTCGCTTTCTCCCGCGTGGCAGGGTAGTAGGATCTTCCGGCTATATTGACCGTAAAAGGGTTTAGGCCGGATTCCTGAAGGGCGATAGCTTCTACCAGTTGGGCGGGCGGCTCTGGCGTGGCGTAAAGTTCCGCTGCGACTGCTGGTGTATACAGACAAAGCAGAACGGCTAGCGTGAATGCCATCTTCATGGGGTCTGCCTCTTGTTTTGGCGTTGAGCGGAACCGCGAATAAGCAGCCCCGCAGGGCAGGACAGGAATGGAGCCGCCGGAAGGTGGGTACACTTCCTCTGTCCTGTCCTCTGAAATGCCAATACAGTAGCACAGACAAAAACATTTAAGAATACAAATACATAAGTTATGCTTACTTATTCTTCGCTATGGCTGTGGATTACTGTCTATGCTTGGGGATGCAGAATTATTGCTGCGCTCCATCTGCGTATGGAAAAATATACCTCCGTATTGTTTTGGGCGGCTGCTTGTAAAAAGCGCCCTCTGTTGACGGGGTTTTGCTGCTGGCTTACAGAAATATGAACAATCTCAAGAATCCTTGAAGGTTTGATAAAGCTGCCTTTTAGACACAGGCATGGTTCGCCAATTTGGCAATAGCCTATTGCCAAATTGCATAACACGGTAAAATGACAAACTAACTCTGCTGCCGCATGGGTATGACGATCTCCTGAAAGACCTGAAAGCGCTTGTTCACAAGTCGCGTATGAACGGGGCTTTGGCGTGAGGGTTGCGCGACATCGCGCACCTTGGAATGGAGAGAACAAACACGAGGGCTTTTGTAAATGCTAACGGCATGATCCAATCATCGCGGAAATTGCTATGCATGGACAACAGAAAGAACAGAGGCTCCGTTTTTTTGTAAAGACTGCTTGAAAGAGGTTGTCTTGAAAAAAGGGCGAGTTCGCGCCCACCATTTTGCCCATAAATCGCCCGTGACATGCCAGTATGGCATTGGGAAACGGATGCTCATCATAAGGCGAAAAAAAGGAATTTTTGAGGCTCTAAAAAACTAATCCAAACTGCTCCTACTGTGAACTCGAACAAAAGGTAAACAACGTAGTTCCTGATATTTATGCAATCATAAAAGAAGTGCCGGTAGCTATTGAGATTCAGCGAAGCAATATGACCGTCCAAGACGTGTATGATAGGACGGTGGCCCGTCACAAGAACGGCTTGAGCGTGATTTGGGTTATCCCCTCAATCAATCAGTTGAAAATTTTCAAAGAAGACAATCAAGATGTGTGCAGAGTTCCAAAGTGGCTTGAGTGTATTCATGCCATGGGATTTGGACGCATATATGTTTGGTCAGGCAATAGGGAATATGTTATTCCTTTACATTTTAGCAAATTTACCCGCTATGTTCATGAAACATATTTTTATAATTCTGATGGTGAATATATGATAAATGGGAGATATGACAAAGCATTGAAGGATAAAAAATAGTAAACAATGCTCCAAGAAAAATTATTGATATTGGAACTGATTTTTACTCTGCTAAAAGAGATTGTTTCTATACCAAAAAATATTCATTGCCGTCATGCCTTATATGGCGCGATTCCATGAAGAGTTGGTGGGAAGTTAAAAAGAAAACTGCTTCTCATGTTACCCAAGTGAACTACGACAATCATGTACCAGATAATATAGTTGATAATGCTCAACGGGATAGTGATGAAAAGTGGTTTGGTGGTGACAAGCCCTAAGTATCTTCTGGCAAATTTGAGGCATTTGGCGTTTCGGTGTCGAGTAGGTATGGGCATGATAGCGAGGTCGCCGAGATGCTCGGGTTTGTTGAGGATCTGGTCCGTGAGAGTTTGGCAGGCGTATTAGAAGAAGTGTTTTATGATTCAAAGGTTTGCCTTTGCACTTTTGAGTTTGCTCCAGGATTTGACCTAAAAGGGCACATAGCTGAAATTGTGCTTTCGTGTGCCAAAAGCCATATTTCTCAATTTATCTGGGATGGCCGCTATGAACAATCAGATGCTTTTGATGATATGGGGAATGAGGATTAAAACGACAACGTGTATATACTTCCTCTAACAGCAAATATTTCTGCATTCATTACATCCCCTAGGCTTTGACATTCCTTCCAGGGTAAAGGAAATCGGACATTAAACAAAAGGAACAGAATATGCGCATAGCAGACATTAAGATACTTAATTTCCGCAAGCTCGAAGAGGTTTCCGTGGACTTGCGCGGCGATACGACCGTGTTTATCGGAGCGAACAATAGCGGAAAAACGTCTGCAATGGCTTCTATGCGGTATTTCCTGAATCCGGTTGGTTATAAAAACTTCAATATTTACGACTTCACAATTTCCAATCACGCAAAAATAAAAGAAATCGGCAAAAGATTGGAAAATGAAGAGCAAAAAGCATCCGATACTACTGGCACTTTAGGAGAGCCGGAAAAGCGGGATCTCTCAGTGTGGAAAACCATTTTGCCATCGTTTGACCTTTGGTTTGATGTAGGAGATGACGATATTCACTATGTCAGTCACATGTTACCAACGCTTGACTGGACGGGAGGCCATTTAGGCATACGGTTACGGTATGAGCCAAAAGATGTCGCAGCTTTCTACAGCGCATATAAGGAAGCGCGTGCTCATGTTGAAAAATTGAAAGAAAAAGCGCGAGCGAATTCCACGCCCTGCAACGTAGATTTATTCCCGAAGGATATGTTTGAGTTCCTAAAACGGGATTTGCAGAAATATTTCACTATGAAATTTTATGTTCTAGATCCCGCCCAAAAAGACGAAGAGCAAGAAACCATTGGTGAGCCGATAGAAGAAAATCCCCTGATTGGACTTATACAAATAGACGAAATAAACGCCCAACGCGGGCTAAATGATGAAGCGCTAGATATTTCAGTCAGCGACAAGCGACGGTTATCGCAACAACTTGCGGAATATTATAACCAGCATCTTGATCCGACCAAGGAGCCGACTGAAAAAGATATTAAGGCCCTGGACGCTATATACAAAGCGCAACAGGCTTTCACCGATAGTATGTCGCAAGGTTTCCAGCCCGCTTTGAAAGAACTTGGTACTTTGGGGTACCCTGGATTTTACAACCCAAATATCAAGATAACCCCCCAACTGAAACCGACAGACGGGCTTGACCATAATTCCGCGCTTCAATACGAGCTCGACGGGTGTAAGGATTCATTCCTTCCAGAAACGTATAATGGA
>URVL01000106.1 GCA_900551265.1 uncultured Eubacteriales bacterium
AAGTAAGGCAATTTCCGAGGCAATGGCGCAAAAACCCGACATCATGCTCCTGGATCTGGGGCTTCCGGATATGGACGGAGTCAATGTAATTGCCAAAGTCCGCGAGTGGTCCAATATGCCGATTATTGTGATTAGCGCCAGAAACGATGATCCTGACAAGGTACATGCGTTGGATGCCGGTGCAGACGACTATCTGACGAAGCCTTTTTCCGTCGATGAGCTGTTGGCCCGCTTACGCAGTACACAGCGCCGTTTACAGTATATGAAAAATACGGAAACAGAGGAGGAAGGTAAGCGGAGCTTTAAAAATGGAGGACTTTTAATTGACTACGATTCTGGTTGTGTTTATCTGGAAGGGCAGGAACTTCATTTGACGCCAATTGAATATCGATTATTATGCCTCCTTGCCCAGAATGTGGGAAAAGTGCTTGCGCATACCTATATTACAAGGGAGATATGGGGCACGGCCTGGGAAAACGATGTGGCTTCTTTACGCGTTTTTATGGCGACTCTGCGAAAAAAAATTGAGTCCGATACGACAAAACCCCGGTATATCCAGACGCATGTCGGCGTTGGCTACCGTATGTTGCGACTAGAGTAAACCGTCACCCGCAACGAAAATGCCGGGCAATTTTTGATGGTTACAGGTGAAATATATGTATCTGGCAGACATTCATGTCCATTCCAAATATTCGCGTGCAACAAGCCGTGACTGTGATATTGAGCATTTGGATTTGTGGGCGGCAAATAAGGGAATCGCACTTGTGGGAACCGGCGATTTTACACATCCTGCTTGGCGGGAAGAACTGCGGTCCGCACTGATCAGAGGAGAAGACGGGCTTTATGTGCTGAGAGAGGAACGGCGCCTGACAAGACAGGTTTCTGACGCTGCCGTACCACCGCGGTTTGTAGTCACGGGCGAAATCAGTTCGATTTATAAGAGGGACGGTAAAACACGAAAGGTTCATAACTTGATTGTGCTGCCCAGCCTGGAGGATGCCGAATTACTGTCACAGAGACTAGAGGTAATAGGTAATATTCGTTCGGATGGACGTCCAATTTTGGGAATTGATAGTAGGGATCTGCTTGAAATCACGCTGGATGTCTGCCCAGAAGCTATTTTTATTCCAGCGCATATTTGGACGCCGCATTTTTCCATGTTCGGTGCGTTTTCTGGATTCGATTCAGTGGAGGCCTGTTTTGGTGATATGGCTCCATATATTTATGCTGTAGAAACCGGCCTTTCTTCTGATCCGCCAATGAACTGGCGTGTTTCTGGACTGGATCGTTTTACGTTGGTTTCAAATTCCGACGCGCATTCGCCTGCAAAATTGGGACGCGAGGCAAATCTGCTGGAGGGTGAGTGCTCCTATGACGCGCTGCGGCATGCGATCACTACAGGAGAGGGGTTTGCCGGCACCATTGAGTTTTTTCCGGAGGAGGGAAAATACCACTATGATGGGCACAGGAACTGCCGGCAGTGTTTGAAACCGTCAGAAACGATTCGATTGGGAGGCAAGTGTCCTGTCTGCGGAAAAAACTTGACCATTGGTGTCGGTCACCGTGTGGAAGATCTCGCAGACCGCCCCGAGGGTTTTCGGCCACAGACAGCAAAGTCTTTTGAGAGTATCGTTCCGTTACGGGAAGTAATTGCGTCTTCAACAGGATATTCTGCTGCTTCTCGTAAAACTACGGAACAATATACGCGCCTTTTGGCTGCGCTGGGGCCGGAATTCAGCATTTTGAGGGAATTGCCGCTTGAAATGATAGAACATGCTGCGGGCGCGCCCATTGCAGAGGGGATTCGCCGTATGCGCGCAGGCGAGGTGGAGCGTATTCCCGGCTACGACGGAGAATATGGCATTATTTCGCTTTTTGCGCCCGGAGAATGGGAAAACTTCACAGGTCAACTTTCTTTATTCCCGAATCTTGGAAAAGTGTCTGAAAAACAGAATTCAGAGGTGAAGTCTGCTGCTGCCTCTGTCGCGGGAAAAAGCGGTGTCCGGAGCGCGACTGAAAGTCCGCAAGCGCTGAACGTGCAGCAGATTGAGGCTGTTACTGCGGAAGAACCGGCCGTTGCGGTAATTGCCGGTCCCGGTACAGGTAAAACACGCACACTGATTGCACGAATTGTTCATCTGGTGAAGGATCTTGGAGTCAAGTGCTCCGAAATTACGGCGGTGACTTTTACAAATCAAGCCGCAAAAGAACTGCGAGGCCGTCTTGAAACGGCACTAGGCGGGAAAAATGCCGTAAAAGATATTACGATTGGTACGTTTCATGCGATCTGTTTGCGTCTTTTGAAAGACGACAAGGTTTTGATCGGTGAAAATGAAGTGCGCGAAGTGGCACGGGATATTTTGGAAGCCAGAGGAAGTAAACTTTCTCCAGAGGTCTTTGTCAGTATGATTTCCGCCGTAAAAAACGGAATGGAGTGCGATGTGGACCAGGAATGGTACGCCGCCTATCAGGAGGCTCTTGCTGCAATGCATGCACGTGATTTAGATGATCTTCTACTTGACGCGCTCAAACTTGACCTTGAGAATTTCCCGAATTTTCAATATCTGCTGGTTGATGAATTTCAGGATATTAATCCGGTTCAACTAAAACTTGTGGAGCAATGGGGAAAAAGGCATCTATTTGTGATCGGTGATCCGGATCAGTCAATTTATGGATTCCGAGGCGCCAACGCGGCATGTTTTGAGGTATTACAGGAACGGTTCCCAAAACTCCGTACCATTCATCTGCGGGAGAATTATCGCAGTTCACCTGAGGTCCTGGAGGCAGCGCTGGCTGTCATTTCACATAATCCCGGTGGGGAGAGACATCTCTCCTGCCATTATTCTGGAGATGTGCCGGTGCGCATGATAACGGCTGACACTCCATTTGCTGAGGCCGTATGGATTGCCAAAGAAATTGGCCGCATGACGGGCGGAATTGATATGCTTGACGCGCAAACCTATGCCGCTGAGCGTCAGCTTTTGCGTTCCTTTTCGGATATCGCCGTTTTATGCCGTACACGAAAACAGCTGGAATTGCTGGAAACCTGTCTACGTCATGATGATATCCCGTGTGTGATCTCAGGCCGTGAAACGTATTTGCAGGATGATGCGGTGCGTAGTGCGATATGCTTTTTTCGCTGGCTTTTGAAGCCATCAGATACGTTTGCGCTGCGTATCACGTTAAAATATTTTTGGGACTTTCCGGAAGATCTGATTCTGCATTTGGAGTCCACCTTTGCAGAGGCACGGATACTGGATTTGAGCCTGTTGCGGCAGGAGGCAGAGTTGGACGCTCATGTCGAAGTTTTGCTTCAAGCCGTGGAATGCTATGCTTCTCAAATGTCTTGCGAAAAACCGCGCGCAATACTGGAGTCATTTCTATCTGGATATGAAAGCAGAGCTGTCACAAAACTTTTTAACACGGCTATATTTTATGACGACATGCCCTCCTTCTTAGAGGCGTTAACGATTGGCGAAGAAGCGGATGTACGCCGTGCGGCTGGACAAAATTATGCATCTGGAGCCGTACGCCTGATGACATTACATGGAGCAAAGGGCCTGGAGTTCCCGGTCGTTTTTGTGGCGGGTTTGAATCGCGGAATCTTGCCGTTTGAACACGCGCGTGAAAAAACCAATATGCAGGAAGAACGCCGGCTTTTTTATGTCGGAATGACAAGGGCCAGAGACGAACTTATTTTATGCGTTTCGGAAAAGCCGTCTATTTTTGTCAGAGAGCTGCCGAATGTTATTATGAAAGAAAATGCCGATACACGTCGGTTTGTTCCGCAGGTTGAGCAGATCAGATTGTTCTAACAGTTTTACGTACAGTTTAATACTGTACGGAAAACTTTTTGGTATGTAGATCTACATTTTGCCGGATCTATCTTTAAATATTTACCTGGTATAAAAATTGCATTTCCTGAAAAACAATACTGTTGTAAATATTGAGAAAGGACGATTTGTAATGGATATTGACAGAGAAAGAATGGCGCACAACATTGCCATGACTTTCGCAAAACTTGAGGGCGAAAAAGATGACTATGAAGAACCAGAGTCAAAATTTAGTCGTATGTTTGAAAACTATTGCATAGCATATGGCTATGTCATGAGGCAAAATCGTGAAACGGTTCAGAAACTCATAAATCGTGGAGAAGCAGCGGTTTTTTAACTGATCTTCTCGCAGTAATTACCATTACTTCAATATCAAAAACACTATGCCATTTAAATAAGACCGGCATAGTGTTTTTGATTTATGAGGTTCTTTTTCTCCGCAATCTTATACTTTTCAAAATGGGTGCTCCGTATGATGACTCTGATGTTCAAATTGCGCGATTTCAAGAAGAAAGTGATAGACTGGCGTCAAAATTTGCAGGTCTTCGCACAGTTTATTGGCCAAATGATCCGAAAATAACAGATCAAGATCATCGCTTTCGGCAATGAAACCGATATTCCTGCGCTCTAACCACAGACGCATTTCTTCAGGCTGTTCAGGATAATGCGGTCGTTTGTAACATTCGCCCTGCATCGTAAAGGTATCCTGCCCCAGATAAGCGGCCTGCGCACGTTGGAAGGATTCGTAACGAGCCAAAACGGCGGCTCTCAACGTATGCATATAACTGGTTGACGCATGATAAAAACCACAGCCGTAGTTGAAACCTGAGTTTGTAATTTCGAAATGAATACCGGGATATTCAGTAGTATGCATGCGATCCCGTTTGAAAATAATCCACATGGTATCCCGATACAGAGACGGATCATGAGAATATCGCGTGTCCCGCCAAATGCGGCAAATGGTCTTATCTACTTTTGGTTCCGTAACAAACTGATTATCAATTTGCAACATACACGGTGTTAGATCCATAACTAAATCACGCAGCGGTTCCAATACATGCTTGCGATAGGTTGCTTTATGATCTTCAAACCATTTGCGGCTGTCCTCTATACGGTTTTGAACCAGAAAATCCAAAGTGTCCTGTGAAAAAGGCATCTTTTGTTCCTCCTAAATACTCGTGGCTTTACTAATTCCCTTAAAATCAAACAAAATACCGTTTAGGTATGTGTCATTTGGGAAAAATGATCGCGGTAGATCCCTATTTAATTGGCTCAATAAAGTGATGAGGATGTAAGTTCCAATATTCATAGTATGTCTGATCATCCGGAGCATTCAGCGTGAGTTGATACATTCGAAAGATAACAGAAATGTTTTTGGGCTGGACAAGTTCTTCGTAACTATATCGATAAGACATTCCCAACTTCCGCATGACGGCGCCGCTCGCAGGATTGTTGACATCATGCGTCGCCGTGACGTAGGGAACGCCTGCGCGCTTAAGCTCATTTACAACTGCGCGCGCTCCCTCAGTCATGATGCCTTGATTCCAAAATTCTTTCCGTAAGGCATAACCGAAATCATAGCTGTCCGGGCCGTGCACGGTGATATAACCAATAGGAATTTGATCTGTCTGCAAACAAACTGCATAACAGTATGCAAAATCAGATTGACCGGGAATCAAGAAGTGCTCCCGCAAAAACTGAAGAGCCTCTTCTCTTGTCTTAACAGGGAACCAGGGGAGAAAGGTATTCACTTCACGATCAGACAGAAGCACAAATAGCGCATCCAGATCCAGCTCTGTGTATTGGCGTAAAATCAGACGTTTCGTTAAAAGTTCCGGCAAAAGTTCACGATTTTCAGACATGTCATTCTTCGTCCTTTCCTGGAGATGCATTTATTTTAACAGATTGAATCATTTCCGGCAAGAATGTAACAGATAAACGTGTTGTTTCAATGTATCGCCAAAGATGGGGCACATGCGACAAAGCTTGACAGGGAAAGAAGAATAGGGGTATAATTTACTAAATTCACATTTACGTCCGTTGCAAGAAAATGATTTATTCCGCCGTATGTTTTTTGAACAGGCGCGCTTCCACCTGATTGAATTTTCGTGTTTTGTATATGTGACATATGAAATGTGGAACTGCTTTTTGTGTCTTTGTTAGACAACTGGTAACTCTTTGTTTGGTATAAAAGACAAGTGTTGCGTTTTGCTTGACGCATGCATTTGGAATCAGAAAGGTAGCATTTGCAATGTCTCATCGAACGGAACGGCAGCAGACCTTTATGTCAAGGGTCTTGTTTATTCTGATGTCTCAGGTAGTAATCAAGCTGTTAGGGCTTGTTTACCGCCTTGTTATCACCAATGTTGAAGGATTTGGAAATATTGGAAATGGCTATTACAGCGCGGGCTATCAAATTTATACCCTTTTGCTTGCACTTTCGTCTGTTGGTATTCCAAACGCCATCTCAAAAATGGTTTCCGAGCGGCTGGCTGTCGGTAAGTATCGTCAGTCCAGACGGATTTTTCATACGGCGTTGGTGCTGTTTGCCGCTATTGGCGCTTTTTTTTCGTTGCTCATGTACTTTGGCGCGGATTATATCGCCAAGGAAATGATTCAGCTGGACGGCGTGCAGTATACGTTACGGGCACTCGCGCCTTCTGTGTTTTTTGTGTGCGTCTCATCCGTCATACGCGGCTATTTCCTGGGGCACCAGGATGTCCGAGTCTCCGGAACTTCTCAGGTTATTGAGCAGATCTTTAAAACGACGCTGACAATCGTATTTGTTCTGATGCTCGTATCCGAGTCCGCAGAGATTATGGCCGCCGCTGCGAACTTTGCTACAACCGTTGCTATCGTTATTAGTTTCCTGTATCTTTTGATTTACTATCGCTGCCGCAGAGATAAGCTAACAGCCATTCCTGCTGATGGGCCGCCAGAAGCGCCGGACGATGAGAATCATGGCTTTTTTCGCGTTGCTCGCAGCATTCTCTGGATTTCCATTCCAATTTCTCTTTCATCAACTATAGCGGCCTTTGCACGTGTGATTGATACTGCCACCATTACACGAGGTATTACGGCGGCGTTTGGGAACGGTATTCCGGGCGTTCCAGGTATACCAACGGCAGAAATGCTGAACGAGGAGGTAGCTCGCCTCTCCGGCATGCTCTCCAAAAGTGACATTATTACAAATCTCCCGCTTGCTCTTAACATTGCTTTTGCAACCGTACTGGTCCCTGCAATTGCTTCAGCTCTTGCCAAGGGCCAGCGCCAGGAGGCCTCTGATAAGGTCAGCTATTCGCTGCTGGTTTCCACGCTTTTGGTTCTGCCGTGCGCAACAGGATTAATTACGCTGGCCCAACCGATTTTCGACTTAATTTATCCCGCTACCAATGATGGCGCGGATTTGTTACAGTTGGCAGCCGTGGCACTGATCTTTACAGCGCTTGATCAGACTATTTGCGGTGCATTGCAAGGCATCGGAAAGGTTTTTGCCCCTGCCATCGGACTTTTGTGCGGAGCGGTTGTAAAGTTGGTTTTAAATCTTGTATTGATCCGTATTCCCACCGTCAATATTTATGGCGCAGCATACAGTTCTATTGTTTGCCACCTGGTTGCGTTTTCGGTATGTTTTTATCTGCTGCACCGTGCGATACCGCTACAGGTCCGCTTTGGCAAGTTTGTTGTAAAACCTGTCCTTGCCAATGTTATTATGGGTATATTTTCCGTTGGCGCATACAAGGCGATACACCTCCTTACGAGTTCTAACGCAGTTGCAACGCTCGGATCAATTATATTGTCCGTTTTCTTTTACGCAGTAACGATTGCCGTCATGCGTGTGCTTAACCGGGAGGAGATTCTACAGCTGCCGGGCGGTGATAAAATTTATACGTTGCTTCGCCGTATAAAACTTTATCATTAATCAAAAGCCCTCCACAGGCTTTCTCTTTGCACTGCCCCATTATGTGCGGACAGCACAAAAAAGAGTCCTGGTAGGAAATATTGAGTTTTAGTAGGAGAGGCGTCGCGCCAGCGGCGCCTCTCCATTCTTTAACTGGATGCGCT
>URVL01000107.1 GCA_900551265.1 uncultured Eubacteriales bacterium
GCTTATCTCGCCGGACGAGAGTACAATACCCCTATCTAAAAGAATGTTATTATTCATGTGTCCTCCTTATCTCGGTGCAAGTCATATCGCACACTCGCACCATTCATGTACGATAAACTCACTTTTGGTTTTTACTTCTTATGCAATTTCACGCGAAATATCAGGATAATTCGTGGTGCCCGAATGGTGCCCGGTCAGAAAAAACGATGTTGCATAGAGTTATGGACACAAATAACAAGATACGAAAAAAGCCCGTTTTTACAGGCTTTTTAAGAACAATTTATGCGGCTTTGTGCGGAAATATAAGGGGTTTTAGCCGTTTCACGCCCCTCGAAATCAGTTTGCGAGCAATCGCACATGGGTTCGAATCCCATCCTCTCCGCCATATTTATAAAAACGTATCCAAATTATAAATTTGGATACGTTTTGCATTTTTAGACATATTTCTTTTCAATGCCGCTAATATACTTAAATTCTTCCATGTAGAATCAACAAGAACGGCATTTAGCCGTAGCGGCATTCCAACTTCTAAAATTATTTTACCGAGTCCACGGCCTCTACCGGGCCAACCACATACCGGTTTTTTCCCTGCTTCTTGGCCATATACAGCAGGCTATCTGCGCCTCTATACAAGTCATCCACATTTTTTAAGGCTGTGACAGGCTGCACCCCAATGCTGCAGGAGATTTGCTGATCTCCCCATGTAATTTTGCGAAGCCGCTCAAAAAAATGATTTAAATATCTCTCCAAATCCTCCCGCGGCATGGGTGTTCCAAGCAACAGTGCAAACTCGTCTCCCCCGACCCGGCCAATATAGCCTTCACGTCCAAAAACTGCTTCCAGTTCTCGCGCCGTCTCTTTCAAAACCCGATCTCCCTCTGGATGGCCATAGCGGTCGTTAATTTCTTTAAAGTGGTCCATATCTACCATAATAAAATAACCAGAAGCACCGCCATAGGCATTGCGTCCGCGCAACTCTTTTCCACAAATCTGAAAAAATGCCTTACGATTTAAAGCTCCAGTCAAAGCATCCGTTTTTGCCTCCCGATTCATATAAGTAGTATATCGCCGGTTAAAAATTAGAAATATGATAACCAGTGCCATCATGGCGAGTATGCCAATCAGAAACTGTATTTGCAGATGAAGCAGATCTGCATGTTCCGTATCTGTCAGGGAGATCCCCTGCTGATTCAACACCAGCTCCATCCGGTTAACGAAATAAATGGCAACCGCAACTGAGGAGAGTAGAGCAAGAAAAATAATAAAAATCAGAGATAAAAGGTGATAATGCTCTCCCAGGTGCGTATTTTGTGCTGTCTCAATCCGTGTAATCAATTGATTCCAGGTCCGGGATCGTGAAAAATACCAGACCAGCAATACAAGGCCTGCCGTAATCAAATTTGTGGCAATACCTTCCCAAGTTGCAAAACTTTGAACAGCATCTAAAGGCGTATATCCTGTTTCAGGGAAAAAGACCCACATCGCACCGTAAACCAAGGTAGAGTGGACTAACGGGCCGATAAAGGAAACTACCCCCACCCATGGTCCGGGATTTTTGTCTTTCTTGCCACAAAATAAAGAATTCCAACCAACAGACCGAACAGAGCGCGGCTTCCAACACTGAGAAACAAGCTTTTTATGGGATAACCGCTCATTACAGGAGAAAACAGCTTATCAAAAGCCATAATGTAACTGGCGGAAGCCTTCCACATACTGGCCAATCCAAAAACAGTTCCTAAAATTGCAGCATCAAGCGGCCCCATTAAAGCTCCGGCAAACAAAACCGGAATATAGGCAATGGTGATTGAAATTGGTTCAACATGGAAATATCCCAGAAAAGAGAAAGACATCAGCAACTCTACTGCGACTAGAATTCCCAGCAGATAAAAGCGGGTACTACCACTCCATCGCTGTGGCGCAAATTTCATAACCGATACCTCCTGTGTCAATCAGCGCCAGTCTACTATTAAATGGCATTGTCCTGTCACTTATTATAAAATTATAAAGCATTATTTAAAAACTTTCAAGTATTGGTACCATTACTGGAACTCTGATTGTGTGCTATAACGCTCGAAAAAAAGACTGGCGCAAGTTGCATGAACGGCTTCGGCCCTGGAATTCCATATGAAACAAAAAAAGAACAACTCCCTACTTAAAATAGGTCATGAGCTGTTCTTTCCTGATTTGGTGGAGATAAGCGGGATCGAACCGCTGACCTCTTGAATGCCATTCAAGCGCTCTCCCAGCTGAGCTATACCCCCAAATTACGCGGCAATTTTCAACTGACGAATGCTATTATAGCATGACAAACCGAACTTGTCAACACTTTTTTATTACCCGGGGTAAAACACTTGAATACTCAAATACGCAACCAAACCGATTATGACTAAGTTCTACTGCCCTAAGAAAAAAGAACAGGCAATAAGCCGTACGCCCATATGGAAGCAATGGTATCTTGCAGGGCAGCATGGCAAATTGCTATCCTGCCCTGTTTCTTCCTTTCAGGAATTACTCGCTTGCATTTCCTTTTCCGATTCCTCAAGGCGCTGCTCACACATCGATTTATAAAGAATATTGACCCGGTTGCAAACCTTTTTGCGTTGCGTTCCTGCGGTCTGGATAGCAGCCTCGAAAGTCACAAAATCGCATGGTAGTATCAGCCTTTTCGTATATTCCTTCTTCCTATTACATTTTGCAGTCTACCTTTCTTAGAACCCTTTCAATTGTCCAAAATTTGATAGTAACGGTCTATTGTTTCCAGGATATCGTCCATGCCCCGGATTCCCATTAATGGTAAGTGTCCAGCTATCTGCGTATGATAGACAAGGGGAAAGCTAATACAGCGGCATACGTTAGTTTCATCACACAGATGGAGGGAAACATCATCGCCCAGCACGAGATGGTAATGCAACCCCCTTAAGATATCTATTTGATCCCGTTCTCGCGCAAAATGGGAAATGCCGTCTAACTGTCCCTCGATGTCTTTAAGAGAATGCGGACAAATCATCAGGTCCGGCGTAATATCAAGTTCCCGGCAAAGTGCGGACAGGCCCATAATGGTATCATAGTCCCCTATTAATGCGGCGCATGGAGCATGCGGTTTATGCCGGTACATACCGGCATACATTCTGTAGTTCATCGCCTCCTGCTTCCGTGTCTGCAACTCGGTCAGCAGCGGTGTCGCAATTGGAATCTTAACCGTTTCTGCGATTTGCTCCAACCAACGTTCTGTACCAGCATAGCCATAAGGCGCGCCATAGACATAGGGCGTCCCGTATTTTTCCAAAAGCCAGCGCGCCGCCGGCAAAGCTTCCGACCGGAGCACCAGATTTATGGACGCGCATCCCATCTCCGCCAGTTCACCAACAGTACCATGGAATCCGGGAGCCGTATGTAGGGAAAGGCCGAAGGCGCGGCGCATGAGATCTTCCAGCTCCCACAAATCAGAGCTTATCCGATAAGAACCGGCGGAGGCGCCCAAAATATTATAAGCAGGCAGCTTCCCTTCTCCGGGGCCAGAGAGTTCCTTCACCAACATGAGATAAGCTTCTCGCAGTCCCACCGTATAGTCGCCACGAAAGCCGCCGTTTTCCATAGCAATCAGGCGGGCATTTACCCGTTCCTGCATATAACTGCATACGCCCTTTAAATCCGTACCTATTACTGCCGTTATGGCAGAAGCAATCACAAAAATCACCTTTGGAGCGTAATTCCGATCCAGTTCCACAATAGCCTCTTCCAAACGTGTCACATCTCCCATAACCACGTCGTCTTCACTCATGTGGGTGGTAAAAAGGGTCTGGTTCGGAGAAATTCCCATGGAACCAAATAACCCCATACAATAGTGCGTCGTCCCCGCAGGACCATATTCCAGGACAATGGCGTCCCCCACACGCAAAAGCGTCCACATAATTGCCATACGGTCAGATGGCGTAGGCAAATAACGACACAGGCTCACGCACGTTCCCTCCTTTCCTGGAGCAGACGGGCGGCACTTCCTGCCCGGAGCAATTCCGTAATACCGGCTATAGAAACCTCCAGACCAAGCATCGGCGAAAGCATATCCGAATGCACCATTTCAATACCCTTTTCCCGTAGACGCATTGCAAATTCATGCCCCAAGTACAGATTGGGATGCAGAACGTCATAAACGTATTGCAAAGGGGCGATATTGGCGGTTTTGGTGACATATGGATTCCAATGCTTGAGAATCACCTGTAAGTTTTCATCCGTCTCCTCCGGTATTTCATTTGTTTGAATCAACAGCGGAATCATTCCCAGTTTCACCATAAATGCGTTATATTCAAAACAATCAATTGGGGTATTGCCATAAATATAACGCAGTCCTTTCAGCTGACCGGAAGCGCCCGACATGGCAGTCTTTGCCTGCGCGTAGAGCGTTTCAACCGATTCCGGCAGCGGAAGGTTTAAATAGCGAAAAAGCTCCTGATAAAGCTCGTAAATATGGTCCGGGTCAATGTACTTATCAAACAGCACGTATGCCGTTCCGAACGCCTCCTGCATTTTCTGCGCCAATGGTAACCCGATAGGATTGACAACCAAATTGACGCGCGCGGCCGGTGCATGCCGGATCTCATCCACCGTCGTACCGCTTGGAAGCATCATCCCAATTGGCACACCGGCATCCGTCAATATGCGATACAATTCTGTCGTAGAAAAATCGCCCATCCGCTGGCCAATAACATTGACGGAACCATTGTCACTCTGCGGTTCCATCATATCAAAACAGGCGGTAATCGTATCCCTAACACCGGGAAGGTGATTTTCCGTCTTAAAGTGTTCGGTATGGATGGCCATTGCATAAACATTATATTGGATACGCAGCTCTTCCACCATGGAATCTACGTCGTCGCCAATCACTTCTACAACACAGGTAGTCACGACGAAAACAGCTTTTGGCTTATATTCCTCCATCATTTCCTGAAAAGCCTCATACAGCTTCTCCCGACAGCCAAAAGTCACGTCGTGCTGATCCAGGACTACGGACAGGCACCGGCCATCCAAGCCGCCAAAAGCCTGATTCCCGATGGTTGTATTTTTCGTGTAATACGTACACTCATCCGTCCCAATCACCAACATCACACTGTCCTGAATACCACGGACTGCCATCATGGCGCCCATAAGGGGGCAGTGTGGTCCTGGAAACATTGCGCTGCTAAGCTGAGAGACTTCTTTTATGCTATGTACGTCTCCCAAACGTCTCATTCGGGAGATTAATTCTTGTCCGTTCATCTGTTCCTCCTTGTGGCGAATAGTCCACAATGAATTTTTCCTTACGCCAATGAAGCAAATGCAATGAGGGGCTTTTTCCGCCCGTCAATATGGAGGACATCTCCTTTGACGTGGTAGACCTCCCATAGCATTTTGCTTGTAATCACCTGGTCCGGAGGACCTTCACTGTATTTTTTGCCGTCTTTAATGACGACAATCCAGTCGCTGACCTCCAAAGCGTGAGAAAGGTCGTGAAGCACCATTACAACGCCTACGCCGGTCTCACGGTTAAGACGCTTTACCATCTGCATGGTTTCCAATTGATGAGATATGTCCAGATATGTCGTCGGTTCATCCAGAAAGAGAATCTCCGGCTGTTGTGTGAGAACCGTAGCAATCCAGACTCGCTGCGTTTCGCCGCCAGATATTTCATGTATGGATTTATCCTTAAGGTGATAGGTGGCAGTTGCCTTCATTGCCGCTTCAATAATTTGCTCATCTTCATCGCTGAGCCGTGAAAAAAAGCCCTGATGCGGCATTCGCCCATAGCTGACGAGTTCTTTTACGCGAAAATCTGCCGGTGCAGAATGCACCTGTGGTAGCACGCCAATTCGACGTGCCAGCTCCTTTGGGGCAAAGTCCTGCAAGTCCTTTCCATCAAGTTTCACTGCGCCTTTTTGATAGCGCAGCAAGCGGGTAAGCGCCTTCAGCACTGTAGATTTTCCAGATCCGTTTGGACCTATAATGCTGGTGATGTCATGTTTTCGAATGTGAATATCAAAATCCTCCACTACGATATAATCACCATATCCAATTTCCAAACCAGTTGCCTTAACCTCCATTAAACTTCCCTCGCTTTCTGAGCATATACAGGAAAAACGGGCCTCCGGATACGGACATCACCACACCCACAGGGATCTCCATCCCCGGCACAATGGTACGGCCCACTGTATCGGCAAACAGCAGCACAACACCGCCGAGCAAAATACTGGTGGGCAGCATTACTTTATAATCTGAACCAACCAACATGCGGGCAATATGAGGCACCACCAGACCTACAAAGCCAATCATACCGACTACCGACACGGTTGAGGCGGCGAGAAAGGCGGAAACGGCGGATAAACAGATGCGGCTCGCATTGACACGGATTCCAAGATTTTTAGCCATTTCGTCGCCCAACTGCAGGGCGTTGGCATGCCGGATACACAACAGTGCCAAAAAGAGACCGACAACCGTATATAGCCACATAATGCCAACATGTACCCAGGACATTCCGGATAGACTTCCATTCATAAACGCCAGCACTCCGGAAAGATTGTCGCTGTTCATCAACTGAAGAAGGGAATTATATCCCCCCAACACAGAATTGATTGCCACGCCCGATAAAATGATACGCACAGGATCCACACCGCCCTTCCAGGCAAGCGCGTAGATTAGTATGCACGCCAGGGCTGCTCCGATGAAAGCAAACAGTGGTAAGGACATGGAGAGATTGGGGAAAATAAGCAAAACAGTTATGGCGGCAGTTCCTGCACCGGCCGACACGCCAATTGTTCCCGGATCAGCCAAAGGGTTGCGCATAACCGCTTGGAGCAGGGCCCCTGCAGAAGAAAGGGCAGCTCCGACCAGAATTGCCAGCACGACGCGCGGCAAACGTAAATTCGTTACGACAACAAGAATCGTCTTCTCCTCGTTTGAAAGAGTTTGTCCGGTGACGGCGGCATACAGCGTATGTACAATTGAGTCAAAGGAATAACCCGCGCTGCCAATCGCGACAGCAACTACAACCAAAATCGCCAACGCTGCGATCAGCACGGTCCATACCGTGCTGATCCGCAGCAGACGGATACCCCCTTGATTTTTTCTGTTTGCAGATCTCATAATAATTCAAACTTAGTCTTTCGTAGCGTAATGATCAGCTATAATGTCAATCAGAGCATCAATTTCATCTACAACCAAAATTCCGGATGTGGCAATATAACTGATGGGCAGATAGATCACATCACCGTTACGAATTGCATCAATGCTTTCCCAGTAATCTGGATTTTCAGCATATGCCTCTTCCATAAGCGCTTGATGTTCTTCCGCCGTACTTGCCGCGCCGACACAGAGGACCAGATCCGGCTGATAACTCAGCGCCTGTTCCAAATCAATCTGTGCCATGGAGGCATCTTCATTTTCATAGACATTGGTAAAGCCCATCATGGCAGCCATAGAGGCAAGCGTCCCGCGCTCTGTCTGAATATAGTGCATTGTGGTAGATCCGGACTGAAGAACCATAACGGTTTTACCCTCATAGGTAGGACGGACCTCTGCCAAATGGTTCTCAAGATCCGTAAAGCGCTGCATAATTGCCTCTCCCCGACTGGTTGACTCTTCATCCAAAGAAAACGCATTGATTAAACACTGTGCTTCTTCCTTTACAGAATCATAAGAAACGGTGTGGCCGGCAGACATATAATAGACAGGTATTCCAAGACTATCCAACGTTGCACCGTGAGAATCTGCATAGCTGGTGCTCATGATAACCAGGTCAGGTTCCAGAGAAACCACAATTTCAATATCAAAATCTTCGTGAGCTACCGACCCAATAAACGTTGTTTCCAAATCCTCGGGATATGCGGTGGATGTAGACGTAGGCGCCGCAAGCACCGGTACGCC
>URVL01000108.1 GCA_900551265.1 uncultured Eubacteriales bacterium
AAGATTACTGACGATCAGATAATCCCCATCGTGCAATGTGTCGATCATGCTGGTTCCATCTACGGCGATCGAACGCACGAAAAAGGCAAATAGCACCACAATGATGAGAATCGCCGCAACAAAGGATTCCGACCAGTCGAAAAGTTCGCGCCGGATATCAAAAGAATGCTTATCCTCCTTGGGCGGAAGACGGTCCTCAGGCGGAAGCGCGGGATCCGAATCATTCGGCAAACTGTCAGAAGGCCGGTTCTGTGCCGGAACATCCCCGTCAGTCAGCCAGTGCTCGGCTTCAAAAATTTCCTGCTCCTCTTCCGTACCGCGGGAAGGCCGGGCCGGTTCGGGTTCGCGGCGGTCTCCGTGGGAGAAATGATAGTTGTCGTCCTGTTTCATCAAATTCCTCCAAACGCAACAAAGGGAGGCTTCCGCCCCCCTCCAATGCTCAAACCCATTTGAGTTAGATATCCTGTTTGACCTTTGCTGCCTTACCAACTCTGCCACGCAGATAGTAAAGCTTCGCACGGCGGACCTTACCGCGGCGAACGACTTCAATCTTGGCAATGTTGGGGGAATGAAGCGGGAAAGTCTTCTCAACTCCAATACCGTAGGACATACGGCGGAGGGTAATGGTCTCGCTGATGCCGCCGTGCTTTCTGGCAATAAGCGTGCCTTCGAAAAGCTGAATCCTTTCGCGGGATCCTTCCTTGATTCGATTGTGGATACGGAGCGTATCGCCAATGCTGATCTCGGGAATTTCCTTGAGCTGACTCTGAGTCATAGCCTTAATCAAATCCATACTAGTGTTTCCTCCCTTCGTCTCAGACATTCATGCCTGCGCCTCTTGGCGGCTTACGGCAGAGGACTATCCGTCTTGCTTCCGGCTCATTTATTAGACCGACCGCCGGAACAATCGGTTTCCTCTGTACTCAGACCGCGCGCTGTACCTTACCCGAGCGCAGGCATCTCGTGCAGACGTAAACATGCTTTGGAGTCCCGTTTACGAGAGCCTTGACCCTTTTCACGTTCGGCTTGAAGGTGCGGTTAGTACGGATGTGCGAGTGCGACACGGTTACGCCGAAATTCACGCCCTTGCCGCAAAACTGGCACTTTGCCATCGTGACACCTCCTACTAGTAGGGTTAACTTCTATTCTCCCGGTTTTCCTCAAAAACGGGGAGAAAAATAAGCGGTGGGGATACTGCAGCTCATGCTTTTTCCACAAAAAGCGGCGCACAATCATACCCACAGTGCCTAATATCATAACACAAAGCTTTTCAAAATGCAAGAGTCAATTGTACGATATCCTGCATAAATTTCTAAAAATATTTAAAAAACCTATTGACAAATCGGATTGACGACAGTATAATAATCGTTGCCATTGCGTGATTGTGTAAGGGTAGCACAACTGACTCTGGATCAGTTTGTCTGGGTTCGAATCCTAGTCACGCAGCCACGCGACCGGGTATCCCGGTTGTCTGAAACCGCGCATCGTGCAAAGGTGCGCGGTTTTTTCTCGCAAAGGCAATATCCGGCACGTTTCAAAGAAACGTGCTGTAAAAACGGTTTTTTCGAGTTTTTGTTGAAAAACCTTTGCTCCCTTGCCTGCGGCGTGTTTTCGACGATGAGACGCAGCCGTTTTCCATGTGCGTTTTTTCAGGAGAATCGGGTTTGAAAGACCGAAAAACGCGCAGAAATAATAATTGACAAACAAAAAAACTTGCGTTATAATATTCAGGTAGCGCTTTGTGAGGTGAAACATGCGGCTGGATATTTTGCCGATCCGGGCGGTATCCGGTGAGGTGCTCCCTTTCGACTATCTGCTGGATTTGACGGAGCTTGAGTTATATGGCGAGCGTCCGATTCCCGGACCTGTGCACGTATCGGGTTTTGCGCAAAACCGCGCGGATATGTTTTTGCTTCACATGGACATATCCTTTCATGTTGTCACGCGCTGTGCGCGTTGCCTGAAACCGCTTGCGATTCCTACGGTTCTGCACGTAGACCGGCCTATGGCTGATCATGTGGAAAATGAAGAGGACAGCGAGGATATCCTGGTTTTGGAAAACGGTACGGTGGATCTGGATGAGGTCGCACGGGAAACGGTGGTTTTAGAGGCACAGATGAGCTATCTTTGCCGTGAAGACTGCGCGGGCCTTTGTCCGAACTGCGGCGCTGATTTGAACGAGGGCCCCTGCGGGTGCCCGCCGGAAGTGGACGAGCGCTTTGCGGCGCTTGCGGATTTATTCCGGAGCGGAGAATAAAGTTTGATCCTGTTTAACTGGATATATATCGCGGAAAAACCCCTTTTGATGATTTGCCAAGGAGGTGTCATACATGGCTGAGCCTAAGAGAAGAGTGTCGAAAACGAGAAGAGACAAGCGTCGTAGTTCGCATTGGAAACTCGATATGCCGGGCCTTGTCAAGTGCCCGAATTGTGGCCAGGCTGTTCTGTCCCACAGGATGTGCCGGGCTTGCGGTCACTACAATGGCCGTGAGGTTGTAAAGGTTGCCGAGGCGGCGAAATAACTTCAAAGAAGGGGAAGGCGTTTCTGCCTTCCCATTTTTTGTGTGCCGAAGGCGGCAAACGGAAATGAATGGAGGCGGATACGCTTGAAAATCAGCTCGATAGACCGGGAGAGTCCGGCTGCGCGCGCGAAGCTGCGTGCGGGAGATGAGATCATATCAATTGACGGGCATGAGATTCATGACGTCATTGACCTCAAATATTATACGTACGACGCGCGGCTGCGCCTGCGTATTCTGCGGGACGGGAGAGAACATACGGTTCGCGTCCGAAAAGAGGAGGGCGAGGAGCTCGGCGTGGTATTTGAGGATTATCTGATGGATCAGGCGCGCCACTGTGCCAACCGCTGTGTGTTCTGTTTTATCGATCAGCTCCCAAAAGGAATGCGTAAGACGCTGTACTTTAAAGACGACGACGTCCGCATGTCCTTTTTAATGGGCAACTATATCAGCCTGACGAATCTGACCGCGCACGATATGGATCGAATCTGCGAGATGCGTATCAGTCCTGTCAATGTCAGCGTGCACGTTACGGATCCGGAAGCGAGGAAGCGAATGCTGCGTAACCCCCGTGCGGGCGAGTGCCTTGCCATGATGCGCCGCCTGGCAGAACACCGAATCCTGATGAACTGCCAGATTGTGCTCTGCCCGGGCTATAATGACGGGGCTCTGCTGGACAGGACGCTTTCCGACCTTATTTCACTTTTTCCGGCAGTTCCCAGTGTGTCCATCGTGCCGGTGGGATTATCCGACCACAGGGAGGGACTCTGCCCTTTACGGCCTGTTGACGTCGCCAAGGCCCGCGAGGTAATTGAGACGGCGGATCGTTTTGGCGAACAGTGCCTGGAACGTTATGGGACGCGGGTAATATATTGCGCGGATGAGTTTTACCTCAAGGCTGGGATCCCGATCCCGGACAGCGAGTATTACGAAGATTTCCCACAGATTGAAAACGGCGTGGGGCTGATGGCGTCGTTTGCGGACGAAGTACGGGAAGCGGCGTCGCAGGTTCCCCGCGGTGCGAAAATTACGCCGTTTTCCATTGCGACGGGTATTGCAGCGGAAAGTTTTATGCGCGAAATGGTTGCACTTTTGCTTGAGTCGTGCGATAATATCAACGAATGTTCACATGCCGTCTATGCGGTGGAGAACCGGTTCTTTGGCAGACAGATCACTGTGGCCGGCCTTGTGACGGGGCGTGACCTGGTTGCCGCGCTCAGTGGAAAACCTTTGGGAGAGCGCGTGCTGATCCCGGAAGTTATGCTGAAGTATGGAGAGCGGGTCTTTTTGGACGATATGACTGTAGACGACGTTTCAGAAGCGCTCGGCGTACCGGTTATTCCTGTAAAGGTGAATGGGAAATCGTTTGCCGGGGCAATATTGTGTGGAAAAACGAGTGACTGACGCGTTACCTGAATGAATAAAGGGGAAAGGAGTGCCCGGATAACGGGCGGCGGAGTATGTCAAAACCAATTGTTGCAATCGTGGGACGCCCGAACGTGGGCAAGTCCCTTCTCTTTAACAGGCTGACGGGGCGAAAAACTGCCATCGTAGACGATCAGCCGGGCGTTACCCGTGACAGGATTTACGGGGAGTGTAACTGGCGGGGCCGCGATTTTGTTGTGATTGATACGGGCGGCATTGAACCGCATACGGGCGATGAAATGCTGAAATTTATGCGCCGTCAGGCCAATCTGGCGATTGAGAGCGCGGACGTTATTATTTTTATTACGGATATAAAGTCCGGCGTTACGGCGGCGGACGACGATGTGGCCGTCATGCTCCAGCGCAGCGGGAAACCGGTTGTGCTGTGCGTCAACAAGATCGATACGGTAGGCGAGCCGCCGGCCGATTTTTATGAGTTTTACGGTATGGGCCTGGGCGAGCCGATTGCTCTTTCCGCCCTGCATGGCCACGGAACCGGGGATATGCTGGACGCCTGCTTTGCCCATTTTCCCCCGGAGGAGGAAGAAGGCGACCAGAGCGGAGAGATCAAAGTCGCCGTCATCGGCAAACCGAATTCCGGAAAAAGCTCGCTTGTCAACTGTATCCTCGGAGAGGAACGCGTAATTGTCAGCGACATTGCGGGCACAACCCGTGATGCAATCGACAGTTCTTTTGAAAATGAGCATGGGAAATATGTTATTATAGATACCGCCGGCATGCGCCGTAAGGCGAAGGTGGATGAGGATATTGAAAAGTACAGCGTGATCCGCAGCCTGATGGCAATTGAGCGTTCGGACGTCTGCTTAATTATGATAGACGCAAGCGACGGCGTAACGGAACAGGACACAAAGATCGCCGGTCTTGCCCATCAGAAGGGCAAAGCCTGTATTATCGTTGTCAACAAGTGGGATCTGATTGAGAAGGACGATAAGACTATGGACCGGTTTGAAAAGCGGATCCGCGGCGACTTGGCGTATATGAGCTACGCACCGATCATTTTTATTTCTGCCAAAACGGGACAGCGCGTGGACCGGCTCTTCGGACTGATTAACAGTGTGTTTGAAATGAATTCCCTGCGTATTACAACCGGCGCCCTGAACGATGTGCTACGCGATGCCGTTATGCGCGTACAGCCGCCGACAGACCGCGGCCGCCGACTGAAAGTGTATTATATCACGCAAACCGGCATTCGTCCGCCGCACTTTGTGCTCTTTTGCAACGACGCGGAACTGTTCCATTTTTCCTATAAGCGTTATATTGAAAACAGCATCCGCGCGGTGTACGGCTTAACGGGAACGCCTGTGCGGATGACGATACGTGAGCGAGATGACAATGTGTAATGAGTAAGTAGGGGGTGTTTTGTGGTATGCCGTTCCTCAGGATTCTGATCTGCGCGGTGGGTTCCTATCTGCTGGGCAGTATCAATGCAGGGATTATTATTACGAAGTGGTTCACAGGGCTGGATCTTCGGACACAGGGGAGCGGCAACGCAGGATCCACAAATGCGTACCGTGTGCTCGGCGTATGGCCAACGCTGCTGGTTGTGCTGGGCGACGCCCTGAAAGGGGTCATTGCCGTTGCAATCAGCTGGCTGCTTTTGGGAGACAATGGGCGAATTTGTGCGTTTATGTTCGTAATCCTGGGGCATGTATACCCGATTTTTTACGATTTTAAAGGCGGAAAAGGCGTATTGACTACCGCCGCCATGGTCGCAGTGTTTGACTGGCGGATTGCGGTCATTCTGGTAATTATTTTCGTCATCATCGTGGCGATTACGCGGTATGTGTCGCTTGGCTCGGTGATCGGCGTTTCGCTGATGCCGCTGTTTGTGTATCTGTTTTATCCGGGGAAAGTTGTTTTTACGCTCTGTACCATGTTTATTTCCATGTGGATTGTGATTTTACATAAGGATAACCTGATTCGCCTGAAAAATGGAACGGAGAGCAAAATTACCTTAAAAAAGCACATCTCCATCCCAACGGAAGAAAAACCGGAGAATGAAAAAAAAGATTAAAATTGCAGTGGTGAAAGACCGGTGGGTTTTGCCCGCCGGTCTTTTATTGTTTGAGTATCTGACATATGTAGAAAAATAAGAGGGCTTTTTAGCAATAACCCCAATTTACTTCCAGAGGGTAGTCCGGTATACTGGAAAGCGGGGTGGTAGTGATTGAAAAAGAAATTCCGGTTTTATGGCAAGCTGTTTTTATCGACTTTTTACTTGAGCGCTTTCACATTTGGCGGCGGATATGTGATTGTACCGCTGATGCGCAAGCGCTTTGTGGAACAATATCATTGGATCGAAGAACAGGAAATGCTTGATCTCATTGCGATTGCACAGTCCTCGCCCGGCGCAATGGCGGTAAATGCGTCAATTTTGGTGGGTTACCGTCTTGCGGGACTTTCCGGCGCATTGATCACGGTGGCGGGTACCATACTGCCGCCGCTGATCATCATTTCTGTGATTTCACTTGCCTATCAGGCGTTTCGTGACAACGCGGTCGTCAATCTCCTTTTGAAAGGAATGCAGGCGGGGGTTGCCGCGGTGATTGCAAGCGTTGTGGTCAGTATGGCAGGCGGAATTCTGCGCCAAAAGCGTATTTTGCCTGTCTGCGTCATGATTGGAACATTTTTCATGTCGGCTGTGCTGGGTGTTAATGTTGTCATCTGCATCTTGGCGTGCGCTGTAATCGGCCTGCTGGACACGGTTTACCAGCGCAGGCGTGGGAAGGAGGCCGACAAAACATGATTTATCTGGAACTGTTTTGGAGCTTTTTCCAGATAGGATTGTTCAGCATCGGCGGAGGTTATGCCGCTCTTCCCATGATTCAGCAACAGATTGTGGAACTGCATGGCTGGTTGACCATGACCTCGTTTACAGATGTTGTGACGATTGCCGAGATGACGCCGGGACCGATTGCGCTGAATGCGGCGACGTTTGTCGGCACGCAGCTGGCTGGTTTGCCCGGCGCGATCATTGCGACGTTGGGGTGTGTAACGCCGTCGTGCATCATTGTCATTTTTCTGGCGTGGCTCTATTCCAAATACCGCGAACTATGGGCTGTGCGCGGCGTACTCTCTGGTCTGCGGCCGGCGGTTGTCGGACTAATTGCAGCTGCGGGAATTTCCATTATTGCGCTTGCTTTTTGGGGAGGTTCGCTTTTGGACTTTTCGTTTGCAAAACTGGATTATATGGCAATTGGGATCTTTGCAGTGGCGTTTTTTGTGTTGCAAAAGTGGAAACCGAACCCCATTTACGTAATGCTTGGCGCAGGGATTGCAGGACTCGCATGCTATTCCTTTCTGTGAGTTATTTGACATATGCCGTAATCTTGCAGTATAATCATGATAAAGGCTCTCCCGGTTTGTGCTGGGCGAAAGAGCCGGAATTCTGGAAATTGGAGGCGGCAGAATGCCAAGACCACAAAAACGCAGGCGTATCTGTGCCCTGCCGCGTGTTCGTCATTTTGCGCCGTCTGACGTAAGTGTCTGCGGCGTGGTTGCCATGACGATTGATGAGTACGAAACCATTCGTCTGATGGATCTGCTTGGCTGTACGCAGGAGGAGTGTGCGGCACAAATGGGTGTTGCCCGTACGACGGTGCAGGCGGTGTACGGTACGGCGCGGCGAAAGCTGGCCGAAGCGTTGGTGAAGGGAAAACAACTGGAAATTGGCGGCGGGACGTACGTGCTCTGCGAGGCGGCGGATGTGTGCTGCGGCAAAGACTGCGCGCAGAAGTCCTGTGGCGGGAAGGATTGCCGTTGCGGCTGCCGCAGAGGTTCCTGATAGAAAGGCCCCGGGATGCAAAATGAACTGATCCAGTAAAAACGGACAGTGACAAAAGGACCCCCTGATGTAGGAAAATAAACTACATCAGGGGGTCTGGTCATGGAGAAACGGAACTACACACACGTTCAAGTG
>URVL01000109.1 GCA_900551265.1 uncultured Eubacteriales bacterium
AACCTTGTCCAGAAAACCAAAACGCTTCATGGAACCGCCGCCGACAACAACAATGGCGCGCTTGCCCTTTAAGGTTTCCAGAACGTCGAGCGTTCCGCGTCCATAATATATGTCTCTCGGAAGTGTAAATCTTGCCATAACAAATGCCTCCTATTTATATTATTTATTTGGCTGCAACAAGAACTTTTCCTCTTGTTCGACTTTATTGTAGCACCGGTATCCGGCTTTGTGAAATGTAAAAAAGGTATATAGATATATATTTATCGATATCTTGTTAGCGAATATTAAACATCACGTAAAATCCGTGTAACATTTTGATTTGTAAGATTTCCGTAAGTTTTTCTTTATAAAAATATCCAGCGTGTCTTTGAGAAGTGTGTTATACTAAAAGAAAGCTATGTATGTTCCGCATGTTATTTATCCACTTGTGAGGTTCTGTATGTACCATATTCTAGTAGTCGACGACGAACAAGAGATAGCAGCTCTTTTGGAACTTTATTTAAAAAATGAAGGTTACGGCGTGTATACGTGCGACAGCGCCCGAAGCGCTATGCAGTATATTCGGGAAAAGGAAATCGATTTGGCACTTTTAGACGTCATGCTGCCGGATGGCGACGGCTTTGCGCTCTGCCGGACAATACGCCAAACGTACAATTATCCGATTATCATGCTTACGGCAAAAGTGGAAGACATGGATAAAATTACAGGACTTTCTATTGGTGCGGACGATTATATTACAAAGCCTTTTAACACGCTGGAAGTGGTTGCACGCGTTAAAGCGCAGCTGCGGCGATACAAACGTTATAATGAAGCTACGCGTGAAGATGAAGAGATCTTTGACTACGGCGGATTGATTGTAAATCACGCAACGCATGAATGTACGCTCTACGGGGAGGCCATTCAATTGACACCGACGGAGTTTAATATTCTCTGGACGCTGGCGCAGAACCATGGGAAAGTGGTTTCTTCTGAGGAACTTTATGAACGCGTATGGGGTGAGCGCTACCTGGACGGAAATAACACCATCATGGTACACATCCGACGTCTGCGTGAAAAGCTTCATGAACCATTCCGAGATCCCAAGATTATTAAGACCGTATGGGGAGTTGGCTATAAAATTGAAAAACACAAGTAATCTGTCTTTGACACGTACCATTCTCCTGAGGATGGGATTTGCGCTGTTGCTTTATACAGCGGCCTGCATAGCTGGATATTATCTACTGGATAATTTGTTGGATGGATTTTCTCTGGAGTTCTTGCACGACTATCTGGATCCCCGTGCCTTTGCTTGGGTGAATACGCATCGAACGACGACAACAGTATCAGTTTATTTTACTGGATTTGTCATCATCATGCTGGTAACGTTGCTGCGTGTTCTTTCTCATCTACATACCATATCGACGGCGTTGGACACGGTGCTGGATGAGCACGCTCCGGTAGGCGTGTTTGCCAGCGACCTGGCTCCGATTGAGTTGAAGCTGCGCGACATCAAGCTTCAGGTTTCCAATGACCGCCTGCTTGCGCATGAAGCGGAACAGCGAAAAAACGACCTGGTTGTGTATCTTGCGCATGATTTGAAAACGCCGCTTTCTTCTGTAATTGGCTATTTATCGCTTCTGGACGAATCTCCCGATTTGCCGGCGGAACAGCGTGCTCGCTTTACGGGGATTGCGCTTGACAAAGCGTACCGGTTGGAACAGCTTATTAATGAGTTTTTTGACATTACGCGATTTAATTTACAGTCTGTTGAATTGGAACGCAGTGTCATTGACTTATCGGTTATGTTAGCGCAGATGGTCGATGAATTTTACCCTGTTTTTGCAGAAAACGCCCTCACTGTTGAGACGCAAATAGCGCCCGGTGTAAAAATAGTTGGCGACGCAGATAAATTGGCACGTGTTTTTGACAACCTTCTGCGAAACGCTGTTAACTATAGCTATCCGGATACGGCGGTCGTGGTATCACTATTGGATGGAGCTGATGCCTGCACAATCACTTTTATCAACCATGGCGATGAAATCCCTGCTACGAAGCTGGAACGAATATTTGAGAAGTTTTTCCGGCTGGACGCTTCCCGCAGCACGCGTCGCGGAGGCGCCGGACTTGGACTTGCCATTGCGAAACAGATTATAGAACTGCACGGTGGGAAAATTACTGCTCACAGTACCGTAGACGCCACAGAATTTCGCGTAGAGCTTCCGAAGGTACACGCTAAAATGTAAGAAGGGATTTAGAAAATTGTAAGTTCTCCCACAGAAAACCGTAAAGCAGGACCCGCTTTCCCGTTGTATTATGAAATACAGCAGGAAGGCGGTTTTTTGTGTAGATATCAATAAACAGCCTGCCGGGCCGGCCTATATAGGCGAAAGGATACCATCCATTGCGGGACGGAAAAGGGAGAAATGAAGTATGTCTAAACAGATATCGTTGCGGCTTTCAGACCGTAGCTTGCTTCGGTTACATTCGATTAAAAGGAATCCCGGGCAGGAGTTTTTGTGCACACAGAAAACGATGCGAGTCAAACGCTGTGTACAGAAACAGTGTACGAACGGGAAGGAATATACGGTGAATCCTGGAAAGCGGGCATTCATATCGGTTGGAGGATATGTATACCGCCGCGTGGCGATCCAAACGCATGTGTTGTCGCAGGAGGATAATTTGACAATGGTTGCCAAGCGGTATGCACAGCCGCTTTTGCAACTTGGAGACGTCCTGTTTCTTTCGGAAAAAGCTGTTGCTTGCACCCAACATCGGGCAATTCCGCTTTCTGAGATTCATCCACGCCCGTTGGCTCGGTTGTTATGTAAATTTGTGAAAAAAACGCCGTATGGAATTGGACTTGGGATTCCGGAGACCATGGAGATGGCGCTGCGGGAATGTGGAACAGGACGTATTTTGTGTGCGGCACTTATATCCGCCCTTGGAAAACTGATAGGGCGTCACGGCTGGTTTTATCGCGTTGCAGGTACTCGTGCGTCCAGCATTGACGGCCCGTGCAGCTGCACAATCCCGCCTTATAATCAGTGCGTCGTTTTGGGCCCCGAAAACCCTGATGAAGTAGCGGGCTCACTCGCACGTGAACTTGGTTGCCAGGTGGCAATCGTTGATATCAACGATTTGGGCGCTGCGATACTTGGCGTCTCGGACCCCTCCATGAACAAAGCGATGCTTTGTGAAATTTTAAGGGATAATCCCCTGGGCCAGGGAAGACAGTCGACGCCTATGGGAATCATTCGCCGCTGTCATGAAGAATTGCGATAACTTTTTACCCGACGCTCTGTTTTTTAAGCATTAGAAAAATAAGGATCCCTATAAAAATTTCGGAATCTGTCGAAAACGGTTGCATAAACATATAAAATACGGTAAAATGAATGTAATACTTTTGTTACCTGTTGTTACAATTGGCAGAAGCGTTTTTTTAATCGTTCGATTTTTGCTATAAGTACAATTTCATTGCAGGTGACAAAATGGCTTTTATTTGCTGGGAGGGTATTTATGGCAGTCAACAGGTTTCGTATTTATAGATTTGTCTCGCTTTTGCTTATTTGTTTTATGATCATTTCCTGGTCGTCCATGACAATGGCTTTTACCGATACGGAGGGACACTGGGCGGAAGAAGCCATTGACCGCTGGAGCGAGGACTATGAAATATTTCTGGGTTCTGATGGGCTTTTCCGCCCGAATGCAGACATTACGAGAGCGGAGATGGCAGTTTTGCTTGACCGTATGCTGGGCTATGTAGAGCTCTCCGACTTTTTGTTTTCAGATGTCTCCAGTGATGCGTGGTATGCGGAGTCTATTTCAAAGCTCCACGCAGCCGGCGTAATGCTGGGCGACGGATTTTCGGCAAATCCCACCGCAAACATTACTCGGGAACAGGCCGTAACCATGCTGGCCCGGGCATTTTCCATTGATACGCATAACGGCTTTTCCAGCGCATTGGCCTATGAAGATTACGGCGAGATATCCGATTGGGCTATCGATGCGGTTGGAGCCATGACGGCTGCCGGATACATTCAGGGAAATGAGGGTTACTTCTCTCCAAAAGAAAATCTGACGCGGGCGGAGGCAGTTACAATCTTTGACCATATGATCAGTGGTATTTTTTCGCAGGGCGGCGTCTATACAGAATATAAGAGCGGCAATGTCCTTGTAAACGCACAAACACCTGTTGTATTTCGTGATATGTCGATTGAAGGCGACCTTTATATCGCCTATCATGTAGAGGTGCCGGTGACATTAGATAATGTCACCATACACGGCGAAATTGTTAACTATAGTGGGATTGAACCGGTTCGTTTCGGCGGTTCACAGGAATCGGAGGAGGATATCACCGGCGACTATATTACATATGGATCCTACCAAGTTGAAATTCTGGAAGATGTGCCGCGCAACCCCTATGACGACAATCTCTTCTTTACCGGAGAGGATGGCAGAACCTATTACGCGTCGGCTGATTATGAAGTTCTGACCGGAATCGACGTCTCCGCCTGGCAAGAGGATATCGACTGGCAGCTTGTTGCACAGCAGGATATCGACTATGTTATGCTGCGTGTCGGCTATCGGGGATATACAGAGGGGAATATTAGGCTGGACCCCTATTTTTATCAAAATATTGAAGGCGCATTGGCGGCGGGCCTTGAGGTAGGCGTTTATTTTTTCTCACAGGCCGTTACGGTAGAGGAGGCGCTGGAGGAGGCCAGATTTGTTTTAGACTGCATTGCAGGGTATGATATCAGTTTCCCCGTCGTATTTGACTGGGAGCCGGTCTCAAGTGATTATGCGCGTACGAACGGCCTTTCAACACAGGTACTTTGCGATGCGGCAAATGCGTTTTGCTCAGAAATCGAAGCTGCGGGCTATACGCCGATGATTTATTTTAATCTTTTTGCAGGATATATCAAATATGATCTTTCTCAGGTCATGGAATATGACTTCTGGCTAGCGCAGTATTCTGATACGCCGTCGTTTTATTACGATTTCCAGATGTGGCAGTATACATCAGACGGAATCGTTGCCGGGATTGAAGGTGGCGTGGATATGAATATCTGCTTTGTAAACTACGCAAGACGTTGAATTTTGAATATAATGCAGGCAAAACGCGATGATCCGTGTTTGACTTTTTTACAGCGGCGTGATAGTATAAATGTTATGTTCTGCAGAAAAGATTGTAAAATCAGATAATTTGGCGAGTTGTTATCACTAAGATAGTAATGGAGACATAGTCGGCATAACCTGCGGGACAAACCCGTAGGTTATGTTTTTTTGTGTAAGAAACGACGCTCTATTAGAGAGGGATTGATTGGATGGACGGTATACCGCGACGAAAGCGAAAAATAAAAAATGATCGGGCAAGGGTTTTCTATTGCCGGAGCGGGATTGATTTCTCTGATAGCTTGATGATAAGAATACGGTTTCGCCATCTGTGGCGAAATTCGATTTTGCGTTACCGGTGCTGACATAATCTCGAAATCAAAAAATATATGTGGAAAGGATTATGCTCATGCAAGGGAATCAGGTTATAATTTTCATTATGATATTATTTGTGCTGATATCTGCGTATTTTTCAGCTGTCAGAGAAGCATATGCCTCTCTTAGTCGGTCGCGCATAAAAACCATGGTAGACCAGGGAAACAAAAGGGCAGCGCTTGTGTACAAGCTTTCGGAATGCAATGATAAACTTTCGTCTACTATTTTAATTTGCAATTATTTGGTAAACTTTGTTCTTGTGTCTATGACGGCAGTGCTCCTGATTCAATATGCGGGTCCTGTCGGGGGAGCATTAATCGCGACGGTTATTGTGACAGTTGTTGAATTGTTTTTTATTGAAATTCTGCCAAAGAGCATTGCCAGAGAGATACCAGAACGCTGCGCCATCTTTGCTGCGCCGGTTCTGCGCGTGCTCGTTGTAATTTTTACTCCTGTCAGTTATGTTTTGTCTCTTTGGAGCGGACTGATGTCACGTATCATCAAATCCGAAGACGATCGACGTGTAACGGATGAAGAGCTGCTGACAATGGTGGCGGAAGCGGAACAGGAGGGTGGTATCGACAGGGCGGAAAGCAAGTTGATACGCAGCGCGATTGAGTTCAATGACCGCGAAGCTGTAGATATTCTCACACCGCGTGTTAACGTAGTGGCTGTCGAGCGGGATGTGACTGCTGCGGAGTTGGAGAGAATTTTCTGCGAAAGCGGGCTGTCGCGTCTTCCTGTTTATGAAGACTCCATTGACAATGTACTGGGTGTTGTGAACTTAAAAGATTTTTACGCGTGCCGTCACGATGAAAACTTTGTAGTTACGGATATTGCGATGGAACCGGTCTATGTCTCGGAAACGATGAAGATAGGTACGCTTTTGCAATTTCTGCAAAAAACAAAGGCCCATTTCGCCATTGTTGCCGATGAATTTGGCGGTATGGTAGGCGTTGTCACGATGGAGGATATTCTGGAAGAGCTGGTAGGCGAAATATGGGATGAACACGACGAGGTCATAGAAGAATTTACGCAGGTCAGCGAGAACGAATATAAGGTGTTGTGCAGCGCAGATTTGGATAAACTTTTTCAGTTTTTTGGTCTGGACTGCGAAGCGGATTCCGTTACGGTCAGCGGTTGGGTGATGGAGGAATTAGGACGTATACCGGTGGAAGGAGATTACTTTACTTATCAAAATTTGACGGTGAAAGTAACTAAGACGAATCACCGCCATGCATTGGAAGTTCTGGTAACAGTGCACCTTCCCCATAGTGAACTACATGGTGAGGAAGATGATGAATAGCGACCGCTGAAGCGCTTTCATATGTGGAGTCGGTATGCGAAGGAGATGAAAGGCGATGGACTGCAAGGGATCGTTTTGTACTTGTATGGATTTGGCATGTCCCTGTCATCCAACGAATCATGAACGGGGATGTACGCCTTGTATTGCGAAATGCCGGAAGGCGCGTGAGTTGCCCAGTTGCTTCTTTAATATGCTTGATTTAAAAGAAAAGCCGAAGGGTTATCGCTTTGAGGACTTTTCAAAATTGGTTTTGGAACAGAAAACGGATTAAAATTAATCTATATGTATTAAGACCGTATCCCGCAAGCCGCGAAGCATGTTTTCGATCGTTTCATGAAGATATGAGCAGAATATAGTAAAGCCGTTGACAGTATGCGTTCTTTCAGGATACAATCAGGAAGAATACGAAAAGGGAGGAACGCAGAATGCCAACTTTTGATTTTTTGAATAACCGGGTATTTGACGACCGGTTTAGTGCCTTCGCTCCACAGGGTCCGCAGTTAAAGCCGGGTTCTTCCATGTTTGATCCCGTTCCGCTGGATACCGGCGTTCGGGTAAAGGAAAACGGAGATGTTGCGTTTGGCTTTTACGCGCCGGAAGCAAAACGCGTCAGCATTATTTTCGGGGTGCGTGCGAGCCAGCCGCTTGTCATGGAAAAAGATGAGTCGGGAGTATGGCGCGCAACACTCTCGTATGATCCCACTTTTTGTGGGCCAAAGGCTTTTGAATTTGAAGTGGATGGCGCACGCGTGTTGAGTTCCTACTGTCCGCAATATTATAGCCACGGTATGACGATCAATTATGTGGAAATACCCGATCCGAATGCGCCGTTTATCCTGATGCGCGATGTGCCGCATGGTTCCGTGACGACGGAATTCTACTGGTCTGACGCATTGGAAACGTGGCAGAGATGCCTGGTTTATACGCCGCCGATGTACCACGAGGGTGGGGAATACCCGGTTTTGTATCTTCAGCATGGCG
>URVL01000110.1 GCA_900551265.1 uncultured Eubacteriales bacterium
TCCTGCGCGCCGCGGCCATAATCGTGGTTACCCAGGACAGCGTACTTCCCCTGCGGCGCATGAATTGCAGAAAGCGCCGCGATGATGCCGTCTTCATCAGCCGGATATTTGGCATACTCTTCAAAAAGGTCGCCGGTGAACACCACAATATGGGGATCCAGCTCATTGATCTTCTCGACCGCCCGTTCAAACCGCCCTACATCATAGTCAAAACCAAAGTGCGTATCCGTAAACTGCACGATACGCAGCCCATCGGCAGCCGCAGGGACATTCGCCGCGCGCACCTGCGTGCGCGTGACGGATACAAGCGATGGCTCCACCCAACGCATCCAGACAAACGCCAGGCAGATCAGCACCATACAGAGGATCAAAAGTTTCGTCAAAAACCGAAATAACCTTCCTATCAAAAGCGCACCCCCGCATTACCCTTCGCCATTTTCATCCCCGTCCGCTCCAGACGCAGCATTTACCTCCGCAATCGCCGCATTATGCTCCTCCAGAGTTTCAGAGAAAATATGGCTTCCGTCGGAACGCGCCACATAATAGTAATAAGAGGTTTCGTCAGGATACAACACTGCCTCCAAAGACGCAATGCCGGGATTGGAGATCGGCCCTGGCGGCAATCCCTGATAGAGATAGGTATTATACGGATCGTCAATCTGCAAATCATCCGCCGTCGGCGCACGTCCCACAATATATTGTACGGTTGCGTCGATCTGAAGATATGGGAAGGCATCCGGATTGGCCAAACGGTTATAAATGACGGAGGCGACAATGGCGCGCTCATCATCAAGCCGCGCCTCACGCTCAACCATAGATGCAATGATTACCACTTCATTTACCGTCAGTCCAAGTTCCTCTGTGCGTTCATGGAGTTTTTCGGTATACTTATTTTCGAAGTTCGTCAAAAACTTTGCAATCACGTTTGGCGCGCTGTCATTTACATAAAACTCATAGGTATCCGGGAAAAGATAGCCCTCCAACCTCGTCTTACTGTCGCCAATACCATCAAGAAAGTCATAATCAAAGTCGTAATTTTCAATTGCGTCGTAAAGGTCTTCCTCGCTCGCAACGCCATTCTCCACCAGCGTATCCACAATCTGCGCAGTCGTATAGCCTTCCGGAATTGTCACGCGTACAGTTTCCTTATAGGTAGACGTGCGCCGCAGCGTCCGGGCGATGGCGCTATAGTCGAGATTCGCATTAATCTCATACTTTCCACTTTTAAACGTCGCGCCGGACACAGCGCAGTAAAGCTTAAACAGCGACGGATACTCAATGATCCCCGCATCTTCCAGTATATCCGCTACTTCGGACGCCGTGACGTCCGCATCCAACTCAATGACGGCGGTGCGATCCGGCTTGACAAACGCGAAAACCTCGTTTGCCGCAATAATGACAAGCGCGGCCAAGAACATGGACACACCCAGTACAAACGCCGTATACATCGCGCCGACCAGACAACCGTGGCCTGCGTCGCGGTGGCGCCTGCGGCGGCGTCGCCGTCCGCGAGGGACATCGTTCATGGAGAACGCCAAGTCGTCGTCCGTTCCATAATCCGGCCGCTCCGCTTCACGCTCCCGGCGCATACGTTCCGCCTCGCGTTCCCCGCCGCGGCGCATATGGCGCTCATACTCTTCATATTCGGGTTCCGGATCGCGGGCAGGCTGCTCCTGATGAGACGTCTGATCAAAAAACTCGTATTCATCCTCAGGAATACCATTCTCGCCATTTTGTGCAGGACGTTTTTTTTCATAATCATGATTTGCCATAGTAGAATCCTTTCGGGGTAACTGCATGCAGCGTCAGCGCCACATGCCCAGGAGTATCATAACAAGTCTTGTTATGTACAAAATTAAAAACAACAGAAAACCCAATGTTTTCAACGAGTTCCAAATATTTTCCGACGTACGCTCCGGGCCCCTCTGAAAACGTTCGAGAAGCCCGTCGCGCAAAAGGCCTTCCGTACCGCGCAGAAGCGAGAACAAAAACAGCAGAAACAACACGACTGCCGCCGTAGCCACCACAGCCGTACGTCCGGCAAGCGCCTCGGACGCATAAAGCAGGTCGCCGCCATAAAGTGCCAGACGGCAAAGCAGGTGCGTAAACACCGCCGGCCAAACCGAATTGGTATAGTATGTTTCAAGCGCACAAAAGAATCCAATTACCAGTGTCAGCGGCGCCGCAGACGGATAGACGTAGAGCATCGGCATACAGATCGTGGACAAGACAAGGGCCGCTGCCGTACCCTGTGTTTCAAATAGGGGAAGCAGTGTGCCGCGCAGCATAACTTCCTGCACAAACGCCGGAATTACGACCAGCGTCATAATCACAATCCAATGCGGTACATCCGCCGTACGCGAAAGCATGGGATACAGAGCATCAATACCCCGGTACGGCTCACGCAGGACGTGCGCCAGACCCACGTTTAAAAGAAAAATCCCCAACGCCACCGTTATGCCCACCAAAACCGTAAAAGAAAAATACACGCGTGAAGGGGGACGCAGCCTGCGGTTCAAACGGCGGTCTTTCGTAAGAACGCGCAGGAGTATCGCGCCACCGAAAAAGGCTACGCTTTCTGCCAGTGCAATGGAAAAACGCGGGCCCCATGCGGCAGGCATACCAAGCAAGTGTCCGGATAACACATAAAATGAAGACAGGAACAGAAGAAGCAAAAAAAGGCTCCAGCCCGCAAGTGAGGTAGGCTTTAAACCCATATGTATTCTCCCTCCTCCGTAAAAATCCTATCCATGCGGACGTCATGCGCCTCATGCGGAACAGATGGCAGCAGAAATGATTCAAAGCAAAGCCCTGCCTTCACGCAATTCGTCTGTTCCAAATACCGGTCATAATAACCGCCGCCACGGCCCAGCCGGTATCCCTCACGGTCGAATGCCACAGCGGGCACAATCGCAAGGTCAAACGCTTCCGGAGGTAGAACCGGCGTGCCGCATCCCGGTTCCGGGATCTGAAAGGCGCCCGGAACCAACGTCTCCCACGACGGGATCTCATGCGCTTCCATGATACCGCCGCCCCTGCAAAGCGGTACGCCCACACGCCGCCCCTGCAAAAGTGCCATGCGGATAATCTCCTCTGTCTCCACTTCCCATCCGGTTCCGGCGTAGCAGAAAATCGTGCGTGCGCGTTTCCAACACGGCGATGCATACAGCCTCCCGGCAATACGCCGGCTGTACAACGAGCGCATTCCGGCGTCCATCTGTTTCCGCCGGGCAATAAGCGCCCGCCGGAGACCGGATTTCTCCGCCGCCGCCTCACGCATGCGGTACCGCGCGCCAGCGCATATTCAGATATGCCGGAAAATAGGAGCGCTTTGCCTTGCGCAATCCCTCAATGCCCAAGTCTTCCTCACGATTGATATAGGCAAAGCCCTCGCTGAACCGCCCGGCAAACTCCCGGTTGATCATCTGATAGGCCCCCGGGATATTGGAAGCCTTTTCAATCTGCTCAAGAATCGTATCGTAGTTGAGCTGCGTTCCCAAAGCAAAGGCCACAATTTTTCCGTCCAGACGAAGCGCCACGCCCATCATCCCTATTTTTTCTAAATCTCGTACTGCACGGCATATTGCCTCGGCCTCCTTTCGAAAATCGTCGCCATACCCATGCGCGCGGTCCCATTCTGCGTTGAAGGCAAGCACCTCCTCCGCATTTTCCGGGCCAACCGCTTCAAACGTATACCGGCCTTCATATTCAGCGGTAAACCGGTTGACATAATTTCGCTTTGCATGCAGTTTCTTGCCGCGCAGTTCACGCAGCGCCGCAGCGTCATAGATATAGTCCGCATAGTCTGGTTCTTCTATAAAAATAAAACAGCCCGGCATTGCTGCTTCCAATTCCTCTTTCATCTGCTCATTAATCGTGACAAGTTCCAGCGCAATGCCGCGCGCCGCAGCATCCTCCTTCAAAAGTCCGACCGCATGGGCAAGCCTGTCTCCCGCCGCAAGCGGCATCTGATATGAAATGCTTCCATCCGGAAAGCGATACATAATGTAGAGAATTCCATCTTCCAAAGCATACCGCGCCGGATAAGTTTTTTCCCATATATAAAGGCACGAAAAGGAATGGTCGCACACCCGATAAGGCAGTGCGCGAAGCACAGGCTCCAGCACTTCCCTGTCAGAAAGCTCCACTTCTTTAAAATTCAGCATATTCCCACCCTGTTTATAATTTTCAGGATCTCCTGTCCGATTTCAGCAGCCGGACGCATCACGCCTCCCTCGCCGCACGGCACCGTGTACCAGCCATACCGCGCCGCCGCTTCCAGAGCGCTCTCACGGCACCGGGCGAGATACGACGCGTGGTTTTCATGGATATCCCGCCCGGCCCGGCGCTTTTCAATATTGGCAAGCGCCAGAGCCACGTCCACGTCCAGAAAAATAACCGCATCCGGCTCAGGAAGGCCCAGAAGCCGGTATTCATAGTCAAACAACCAATCCATATAGGTCCGACGGGCTGTGCCAGAGAGCTTTGCGCCCTGGTGGATCGCATTTGACGTCGTATACCGTCCGGCGACAAAAATTTCTCCGGCGTCATATGCCACGCCCCAATCGGCACGGTAAGACGCATACCGGTCCACCGCATAAAAAGACGATGCCGCATAAGCGTTCACATCCTCCGGATCGCTGCCGAACTGCCCGTTCAGATACATACGCACCAGCATGGACGAATCCTTATCATAGCATGGGAACTCCAGCTTCCGGTATCGGACCCCGCGTGTGTCAAGCGCTTGGCACAAAAGCCCCAGCTGCGTAGTCTTGCCGGAACCGTCTAAGCCTTCCAGGACCACAAGCTTTCCCACGTTCATTCACCCGCTTTCCCGTAAAGACGGCGCATCTCCGCCGCACGCCCACAGGACATCTTACCCTCCGGGCACGGGCCGGAAAGACAGGCAGGCCCCGCCTCCCGGAAAAGCGCGGGACTCACTTTTCGCACTTCTTCCAACATACGGCGGGCAAGCTCCCGTATCTCCCACTGCGCACGGTTGCAACAGCGCAGGCGAAAGAAATTTTTCAAAGAGCGCGCGTTCATGGTCACTACAAATTGTGTCTCGCAGCCATTGGGCAGCACATAGCGCGCGTCCTCTGCGGCCGCCTTGCGCTGCGCCGCAAGCGCAGACTTGTCCTCTTGCTGGTTCTCCGGCAGAGCCTCCGCACGCTTTTCATATAAAATCGACGCAATTTTATTATATGCCTCCCGCTCCCGTTCCATAATGTCCTCGTAAAGAGCAAGCGCTTCGGGACAGTCCGCAATTTGTGGCGGCGTTACGTAAGAGAACTTCTTCTCCGAAACATACCGCTGGGAACGGACGCTGAAAGAGGCAATCCGGTGGCGCGTAATCTGCGCAAGCAAAGAGCGCGACACACCCTCCACGGCAAACGTAAAGCTGGCGTGTTCAATCGGACTCTCATGGCCAAGCTCCGAGAGCATCTCCACAAACTCCGCCGCAGAATCCCCGTCAAGTTTCTCCATTACCCTGTCAATCGGCTGCGTGGAATAACAGGTACGCGCCGCCGCTGCGACAACGAAATCAGGGGCCGGCGTATAGGCAATTAATTTGACATCCATAGTTTTCTTTATACTCCTTCTTTGCGCGGCCTTACGCGTTCCCGTACAACAAGCCACAAAAAAGCCGGCAGCTTCATCATGCGTCCAATACGTCTTGGTTCGCACAGCAGCCTGTAAAACCATTCCAAACCGCATTTTCTGAAAACGCCCGGTGCCCGGCGCACTTCCCCGGCAAAAACATCCAGGGAGCCCCCCAGGCCAAGCATGAGGCAGTGCGGCAGTTCTCTCGTATGGGCCGCCATGAATTTTTCCTGTTTGGGAAATCCCGTGCAGACAAAGACGGCATCCGGCCTCGCCTGCTTCAGAATTTCGACTACGGGCCCGTCTTCCCTGAAATATCCGTCGTGCGTCCCCGCAATCACAAGCCCCGGATGGGTATGTTTCAAATTTTCTGCTGCGCGTTCTGCAATTCCGGGCTTTGCACCCAAAAGATAAAGCCGTTTCCCATTCTGCGCCATCCAGGCGGCGAGCCGCTCTCCCAACTCAATACCGGGCACACGCTCGGGAAGCGGCGTCTTTAAAAGCCGGGACGCATGGACAATGCCGATCCCGTCGGGTGCAACGAGCGCCGCGCCGTTTAAAACCTCAGACAGCGCGGAATCGTTGCGGCAGGCATATACAATTTCCGGATTGGGCGTGACAACATAACCGCTCTCCCCCCGTTCGACCATACCGGTCATGAAGCCGACCGCTTGAGAGAGCGTCATGCTGTCAAAGCCGACGCCCATAATATTGACACGTGACATAACATCACCTTACACTCAGAGTCAGATTATTATACCATTTGGGGAAAAGCAATGCAAGCGAATCGCCCCGACCTTTCAATACTGTAAGGGTTTCGTAAGGATTCACTGTGCAGAGGATTGACCTAAAAGAAAAAATATAGTAAAATAAAGGTGTTTGGTTTAGGAACAATGTGAAATAGGATGGCTTATTTTGGATAGGGAAATTTTTAATATGCAGTATGCGGCCGTGCGCCGCGACATCATAGAGCGGGAGTTCGGCAATTTGAACGACCGGCAGCGTGAAGCGGTCTTCCATACGGAGGGCCCTCTTTTAGTGCTGGCGGGTGCCGGCAGCGGAAAAACAACGGTGCTGATTAACCGTATTGCAAACCTGATCCGTTTCGGCAGCGGCGTGCAGTGCGAAACCGCGCCGGATTATGCGGGCGAAGCCGAACTGCAAGAACTGGTTGAATATCTCGACGATCCGCAGGAAAGTAAACGCGAGCGTATTACAGAGTTGTGCGCCGTCAATCCCTGCCGTCCATGGGAAGTACTGGCGATCACTTTCACCAATAAGGCCGCCAACGAACTCAAGGAGCGTTTGGAACGCGCCGTCGGTCCGGATGCACGGGATATATGGGCTTCCACCTTCCATTCCGCCTGTGTGCGGATTCTGCGTCGGGACATTGAAAAACTCGGTTTTTCGCGCAGTTTTACCATTTATGGCGATGACGAACATTTAAACATTCTGAAATCCATCATTCGGGAAAAAGGGCTTGATGATAAAATCTATGCGCCGCGCGCAGTTGCCAGTGTGATTTCGCGTGCAAAGGACGAGCTGAAAACGCCCGCAAAGTTCGCGCGCGAGCATGAGGACGATTTCCGTCTGACAAAGATTGCGCAGATTTATGCCGAATACCAGCGCACGCTCAAAGAAGCCAACGCGCTTGACTTTGACGATCTTATTATGTACACGGTTGCTCTGCTCAATAACTTTGAAGAGGTTCGCTCCTATTACCAGAACAAATTCCGGTACATTATGGTAGACGAATATCAGGACACAAATGTTGCACAGGACCGCCTGACACGCCTCCTGACCGGCGAGCACTGTAATATCTGTGTCGTCGGCGACGACGACCAGTCGATTTACCGGTTCCGCGGCGCAGACGTCGCCAATATTTTAAACTTTGAAAAGCACTACCCGGGCGCGCAGATCATCCGGCTTGAACAGAACTACCGTTCCACCAAAATGATTTTAAACGCCGCCAATCGCGTCATTGCACACAACGAGGGCCGCCGCGGCAAGGAACTCTGGACCGGGAACGACGAGGGCGAAAAAATCGGGTTTTACCGCGCGGCCACGGAACAGGAAGAGGCGCAATATATCGCAAGCCATATTCTCTCCGCTTACCAGCGCGGTTTCAC
>URVL01000111.1 GCA_900551265.1 uncultured Eubacteriales bacterium
TTACCTTCGAGCGCCGGGTACCGGTAGAAGTTGCCGATGGAGACGGCAAAATTGTCCTGGATCTCAACTACATCAAATACTTCCACAAAACACTGCTTCCCTATGCCCGTTTTGTAGATGAAAACGGCAACGTTGTCTGTACGGCGGTTGATTACTGCGATATCGAACGCCACTATACTTTCCCGGACGCGCAGCTCGACGTCACGGTTGAGGGGGACGAACTTGTGATTCGTACCGATCGTTTTGCACGTTGCGTCGAGATTCTCGGCGTATGCGACGGAGATCCGTTTGGCTGGCTTTTCAGCGATAATTGCTTCGATCTCGTACCTGGCGACGTAAAACGTGTTAAAATCCTCGGCAAGCTTTCACACGGCACCATATCTCTGCGTCCTCACTATGCAACGCATACGGTAACCGTTGCGTTTGCCCGCGAAAAAGAGTCCGGCAATGCGTAAAATGATGAATCGCCCCGAGGTGCTTTCGGTGTTGTGGCATCAGGAGGCAGCGGGACTTCTGTTGCTTTTTCCCGGCCGTGCCGGTGTCTGGTCTACGGAGGTTCCGTTTCCGGCGTATTCATTTTTAAGCCAATTGCAGAATTAAAATAGAAAGGGAGATTATCATGTACCGGCACCACGAAGAAAGCTTACATATCGCCATAGCATACTTCAAAAACGAATCCCGCGTCAAAGACAGTCTCATTGCCATCATATTTGGTGGATCTGTCGCCAAGGGCTGTGAATCATTGTCACAGATGAAATGTATGACCAGCTCAAAGCGCAGGGCATAGCGACAGAGGCAATCCACGGTTTATGCACCTATCCGGAGGGATACTTTGACGTCAAATACTATCCGAAATCCTTCCTGATCGCCGTGGCAGAACGCGGCAGTGAACCGGCTCGGAATGCCTGGCTCAAGTCGAAATGCCTATATACGGCCGATCCTGAGATTCCAAACCTGGTGGACGCAATTCCCCGCTTTCAGACAGAGCTGCGTGAAGACAAAATGCTCAGCTTTTATGGCGATATGGAACTCAACAGCCGTTATTTCTGGAAAATGGGCGTAAACGATCGTTTTCTGCGTACCCGGGCGGCAACGGATATCGTGCTTTTTGGTCTTCGAATGATCCTGGAAGAAAACGAAATTTTCTTTCCCTGTGCAAAGAGCCTTTACGCCGCAGTCAAATCTGCACCGCGTAAACCGGACAGCATTCTCGAAAAAGCGGACCGTATGCTCGAGACGCTTACCGACGAGGCCAAGGATGACTTCGTCAATGCCATTCATGAATTCATTACCTGGCAGCCTCCCGAGTGGGACATTGCAACTTCCCGTTATACGGAAGACAATGAACTCTGGTGGTATAATCCCCGTCCTCTCGTCGCCGAGTGGTAAGCATAAAGAGGCAGTCGTTCGTACACGGTCACAGAATACATTCTGTGGCCGTGTTTTTTTAATGGAGAACGACAGCCGTAATCTCTCCGCCCGGGAAACGATCTTACGTGTTTGACGTTTAAAACACCCTGGAAAGCAGGTTCTGCCCCCCTCTTTCTGGCGACGACAGGCAACGCCGCGTATACTGTTTCAACGCTGGGGGGCTCCACGGTGAAAGACCGTTTGCCACCAACTGCATAAGATGATAGTGCGGCACAGCATGAAAAGGATTGTCACATCGCGTTTTTTCCGCATATAATAGAATAAGCGCCTGATTGAAATGATTTTAGCAATCAGAGAGCGTTATTTCGTCGGTAAGATCCGCGAAACGACACGGCTTTTCGACAGAAAGGCGTGAAAACACAGTGTATGATTGTATGATAGTACTCCGCTCGGCCACCTCGGCCCAACGAGCCGGCAAAACGCTTGCCTCGGCCGGCATACCTACGGTGGTCGTTCGGCCTCCCGCCTCCGTAACGGGGGGTTCCTGCTCACACGCGGTCAAATTTGACTGCCGTTTTTTGTATTCTGTGCAGGAAACATTCGCAAAATACGGCATTTCCTATCACGACGTCTATCGTCTTGACAGAGGAACTTTCAAAAAAATCTAATCGCGCCCCGTCTTTTCGCCCGATGCGGCAGACGGCCGCGCGGGCGAAAGGATGGAACTATGATTTTTTTTGATAACGCGGCAACCTCTTATCACAAACCACCGGCCGTCTATCGAGCGGTTCGTGACGCCATGCGCGAGTGTGCGTCCGTCGGCCGGGGAGGCTATGCGGCGGCTGAGGCGGCCTCTGCGCGTGTTTATGACTGCCGCGCAGAGCTTGCCGCCCTCTATCACGTTGCAAACCCGGAAAACATCATTTTTACCTATAATGCCACCGTTGCGCTCAATATGGCGATCAAAGGACTTTTGCACCACGGCCATGCTGTCATTTCCGGCTATGAACATAATGCTGTGGTACGTCCCCTGGTTTCACTGGAACGGTTCGGCGTCACCTATACGGCGGCACAGGCGCCGCTCTTTGATCCGGACGGACTGCTTCGTGAATTTCGCGCGTGCATCAGGCCGGAAACCGGGCTGGTCGTATGCAATCACGTTTCCAATGTATTCGGCAATATTGCACCAATTGAAGCGCTCGACGCGCTGTGCTACGAGCACGGCCTGCCGCTCGTTATCGACGCATCACAATCCGCCGGCACTCTGTCAATCGACGCGTCCCGCCTGCGCGCGACAGAGTTTATCTGCATGCCCGGGCACAAAGGACTCTATGGACCGCAGGGTACAGGCGTTATGGTCCATACCGGCACACGGGAATGTACTACCATCATTGAAGGCGGTACAGGCAGCGCATCCGCCTCCTATACGCAGCCCACGTTTGAACCCGACCGGTTTGAAAGCGGTACTCACAACGTTGCCGGAATAGCCGGATTATGTGAGGGCGTACGCTTTGTCCGCCAGCAGGGTGAAGCGCAAATTTTAGGCCGGGAGCGCCGTCTGGTCCGTTATATCGGCAGCGAACTATTAAAAATGGATGGCGTCACCGTTTACATGAGTCGTGATCCCGCGCTGCAAAGCGGCGTATTATCCTTCTGCAGCCGTGACATCGAGTGTGAAACATTGGCCGAAGCGCTTTCGAGCGCTGGAATCGCAGTCCGTGCAGGGCTGCACTGCGCACCTCTGGCCCATGTCACTGCGGGAACATATCCGCGTGGAACGGTGCGTGTATCGCCCGGCGCCTTCACCACCCAGCGAGATGCGGATCGTTTCATCACAGCAGTGCGGGCCGCGCTTCGCCGCGGCGTCTCGGCCGGTGTGTAACACGAAATCCGGCATTGATACAAAACCCCCAGGACCTATGTCCCGGGGGTAACATATATGGATACTTATCTGCGTCCGGCACCGCCGCCGCGTGTACTGCCACCACCGCCAGAACGGGGTCTGCTGCTGGGACGTGAACCGCCAAAAGAACTTCTTCCGGCGCCGCCGCCACGCGTGCTGCCACCGCCTCCCATTCTCGGACCGCCGGGACGAGGGGCGCTCGGACGAGGTCCTGCACCGGGACGCGGCGCGCCACCCATGCCCATGCCGCCGCCCATCGGCGGACGGGGACCCGGCCTCGGGCCTCTCGGCCTTCTGGGCGGTGGTGGGGGCCTATGGCTCCAGAACGCACGGTTGAATATCCCGTAATGATATCCACGCCGCCTTAAATAAATCGTCCTGGGAATCGCCACAACGGAGAAGATCAGCACCAGCAATACCAACACAACGATTAAGAAAATGCCGGCGATTCTTCCGATAATACCGCCTCTTTGAATCGTATTGTCCGTACTGAGCGGATCATCCACGCCTTCCGTTTCGGACGGCGCGGCGCCATCGGCGGCCGGATCAATCAGTCCAGTGCTGCCATTATTCTCCGCACTTTCATTGCTGCCACCCACATTGACGCTGTAAAAACGGTCATACCAGCCGAGGAACGCATCAAACACATTCATTACGCCGGCATCATAGTTCCCCGTGACGAATTCAGGCTCCAGGTACTCATTCAGGTAATCACCTAAAAGACTCGACGTCAGGGAAACCTCGATTCCGCTGCCCTGCACAGCCCAATAATTCGCTTCCCCGGTTACAAGCAGCAACAGCAGCCCATTGTTGAACTCCGCACTGCCAATCTGCCACTCGTTCATAAGGGTACGTGCATACTCTTCAATATCCTGACCGCCTAAAAACTCAATCGTTACAACAACAATCTGTCCGCCGGTCAGAGAGTAGAGCGAATCATTTTTCGACACAATATAGCTTTCCGTTTCTTCAGAAAGAACGTTTGCATAGTCTGCCACATAAAAAACCTCGGTTGGGTCTACAACCTCAATAGCCGATGTAACTCCAGTTAATAGCAGCACTGCACACAAAAGCAGCGCAGCCAGCTTTGTCGTCTTTTTCATAGCACGCAGTCCTTATCCAAAATATTCGGCATCGCCGGTAAAGGTCAGATATTTCAGGATATTCGCTGGGAATTCGCCCAGCGTCTCCTCATTCAGCTCACGCACCAGTTCGTTATATCCGTCATGAGAGATAATATAGGCATACGACGTCAAGTCAGTCATAATTCCTTCGCGATATCCCTCGTCGGCTTCAGACAGCGATTCATTCAAAAGCGCTGCGTTTAAATCACTGACCGAACGCGTCAGCTGTTCGTTTAAATCATAACAGTGCGAAGGAGACGTCTCCTTCTCAAGCCGGTCCGCATCCGACCGGACTGCCTGAACCAGATCGTCGTCCTCATCCAGATACCGTTCCGCAACCGTCGCCAGATTATTCGCCAATTGCACGCGGGTACCCAAATCGTGATAAATGCTCTTGCCGTCTCCGTCTACACCGTAAACAAACGCGCTCTCCGTCTCGGCAATCACTTCGGAAATGGAGCGCCGCGCGCCGCTCAAAATCGACAGCGCCACAACAATGACGCAGATCAGCATGGCAACTTTTCTATTTTTCAGCAAGTGCCGGCCTCCTTTCCTCACTTTGACGTCAACCGCGCAGTTCCAAAAGTTTCTGTTTCAGCTCGCCTTCAATGCGGCCAAGTTCCACCTCTGCCTCACGGCGGCGCTGTGCGCCTTCATTCTGGATGTTCACAACCTCATCAAGCGTTGCAATCAGCTCCTGATTGGTATACTGCAACGTTTCAATATCAACGATGGAACGCTCCGCCTCGCGCGCTGTCGCAGACGTTCCGATTCGAAGCATTTCGGCGTTTTTCTTCAAAAGTTCATTCGTCATATTATTGACGGCGTTCTGCGCTTCCGTCGCAGCGCGCGAATGCTCAAGGCCCAGGGACAGCACCATCTGACTTTTCCACAGCGGGATGGTATTCACGAGCGAAGACTGAATTTTTTCCACCATCAACGCATCGTTATTTTGCAAAAGTCTCGTTTGGGGACCCATCTGAATGGAAACGACGCGAGTCAGCTCCAGATCGTGAAGTTTCTTTTCAAAACGGTTACACTGGTTCGCAAGGTCATTATAGGCCTGTGCATCCTCCTGAAGGCCCGTCCGGCCTGCCTTTTCCTTCAATTCCGCAAGGGCTCCGGCACGCGTTTCCTCCAGCTTTTTCCGGCCCGCGAGAATGTACATGGTAAGCTCTTTATAATACTTCAGGTTTAAATCATACATTTGATCGAGCAGCGCAATATCCTTCAGCAGCGTCACCTGATGTTCTTCCAGGATACCGACAATTTTGTCGACGTTCGCCTCTGCCTTCGCGTACTGGGCACGCATCGTTGTCATCTGGTCTTTCACGCGACGGAACAATCCGCGTTTTTGATTCGTCATGTCGACGCCCTTGAGTTCGCCGACCAAATCCGCCAGTGTCTGTCCGATTTCGCCCATATCCTTTGTGCGAACGCTGGCAAGTGCGTCCTCAGAAAAGGTCGCTACATGCTTCTGTGCCGCAGCGCCGTACTGCAGAATCATCTGATTATCCGTCAAATCAATCTTCTCCGCAAAGTCCTCCACAGCCCGGCGTTCGGCTTCCGTAAGCATATCCTCGTTCATGACTGCCGGCGCCGCCGTCTTCACTTCCGCCGGCTTCAGGTCCCCATTATCTCCCAAATCGGGGGTTAACGTCAACTCCGGTACACCATTATCCATAATTGGCGCTCCTTTTTCTCCTCATATTGTCTGTGACAGATATTCGCACTTAAAACTTCGGTTCTGAAAAACCTTCGCGCTCAATCATACCTTCCAGAACTGTAATATCCGCAGAAATATCCATGGCCTCTTCACTGAAAAGGTTATCGAGCTGCTTTTCAAACGCTGTGACTATTGTGTCCAGTATATCCTCAATTTTACGCATGGTTCCGCCGATATTTTCTCCCTCGACCCCCTGCGACCCCATACGGTCATAGGCGTTTAGAAGCTTAATGGTCGTCGGCACATAATAATTTACAAATCTGCGCGCACGGGACAGTTTCCGCGGATTGGCCGTCACATGTGCAAAGATTTTACCCGTCAACTCCGTCAGGCGGCTGATGCGCCGGCTGATCTCTTCGTCGGCAATGTTGTCATTCAGACGGTTCATCTCACTGACAGCCCGCTGCCCCTCCAGGATAAACGCGTCAAGGTCCGGATTGCCGGTGCCCTCAGGCTGCTGCGGCTCGGGGGCCGGTTCCGGCTCCGGCTGCTTGTCCTCCGCAGGTTTTTCCTCTTTCGGCACGGTCTCTTCATACTTGGGCTTCCAGATTTTCATGGCAATGCCGCGGCAGATCAAGGAAAAAACGGTCGCCGTAATAAAATGCCCGAGCTCATACAGCGGAAAACACAGACTGTACACGACCCATGCAATCGCCACCGCATAAATCGACATGACAGACGTCTTCTTCTTCCTCTTTGCCAAGCAGCATCACCTCCTTCGCCGACACTAACGTATTTATTGTACCTTTCGCGGCTTTACTTGTCAAGAAATATCATATCTTCGTGCGGGAATTCACAAAACGTTAAAAGGCAAAGATATTGACATATGACAAAAATGTGATATGATATCAGTAACATATGTCAGAAATGGAGACGAGTTTTTATGAAAATCGCAGTCACTTATGAGAACGGTCAAGTATTCCAGCATTTTGGCCATACAGAATATTTTAAAGTGTACAGCGTCGAAGACGGCCAAATCACGGATATGCAGGTTGTGCCGACAAACGGCAGCGGACATGGCGCTCTCGCCGGATTTTTAAAGGCGCAAGGGGTAACGGCGCTGATCTGCGGCGGCATAGGCGGCGGAGCGCGCACGGCGTTGGCCGAGGCGGACATCACGTTATATCCCGGCGCCACCGGAGACGCAGACGCGGCAGTATCCGCATTACTTGCCGGAAATCTGCACTATGACCCGGATACAGTTTGTGCGCATCATCATGATCATCACGAAGATCATCATTGCGGCGGACATGGAAACCATCACGCGGAAGGTCATTCCTGCCGTCACGGACAATGCAAATAACGCTTGCGAAGTCGTTGACTTTCAACCCTCTTGTGAAAGAGGCCCCGGGACGCTTTTGCACTGCCCCATTATGTGCGGACAGCACAAAAAAGAGCCCTGGTAGGAAATATTGAGTTTTAGTAGGAGAGGCGTC
>URVL01000112.1 GCA_900551265.1 uncultured Eubacteriales bacterium
CGCTATCGTGGTATAATGATGACAATGAAACAAACCACACCAACTACGAAAGCGGAGGTTGTAGATATGAAAAAGCTGACAATCGTTGAGATGCTGAAAGACGCCGGTTATGCCGAGAGCCAGAACCCCGAAATGTATTCCGGCTGTGAGCACGTCATTCTCAGCAAGACCTATGAGGATGAAGTTGAGGTCTGCTGGTACGGTAAGCAGAAGTCCTCCCTGACGGTCGAGCTGTTCGTAAACCTCCGCAGCGGCATCTGCCGCGCTGACTTCCGCAAGGACAGCCGCAACCCGTACAAGAGCCGCTGGTACGATACCATCGGCAAGCGCACCTTCAACGCCATCTCCGAGACCGTCCGTAACGCGGGCTTTGCGATCTAAGCCGAAACGCCCAGCAGGGCGTCGCCGGGAGCTGCCCTACCCGGCCTGATGTGGCAGGGCAGAAAGGAGTAAAGCCGTATGAAGCTGGCTGAAGTGAAGGACTGGAAAGCAGTTCACTTTGAAGGACGTACCGTTCTTCGTGCTGACCGCAGCCTGTATTCCAAAGCAGACTGGCAGGCGCTGGTTTCCACCGAAGTAGAGCCGATGAAGCAGGCTGGGCATTACAAAGCCATCTGATGCTCTGCTCGAATTAACAGGCGGGCCTATATAGGCAAATCCGGCAGGCTATCTTTATTTTTGAACATGCAGAAGAACTGGAGATTGATACCACCTGTTATTCCCTATGGGGAGGTTCGGCCGGCGCGCGGGTGGCGGCCTGGCTCGGATCCTATGGTCCGGCGGCCTTTGGTGGAGATGAATTACCGAAGCCGGGAACCGTTGTTATGCAATATACCGGTCATAGCGATTATACGAAGAGTGACCCGCCAACATATGCCTGCGTCGGTGATCAGGATGGAATTGCAAGCTGGCGCGTTATGGAAGAGCGAATAAACCATTTAAGTGATAGTGGAATTGCCACTGAATTTCATAAATATCCTGGCCTTGGACACGGTTTTGGACTGGGAATCGGCACTGTGGCAGAGGGTTGGCTGGATGACGCGGTAGCCTTTTGGGAAAGACAAATGTAGGCTGCAGAGTAAGAAGGAGATGAATTATGCGTGACGTTGTTGTATGGACGGGTGCCGGGCAGATTGGCATGGCGATCGCCCGTAGAGTGGGGTATGGAAAAAAGATTGTCGTTGGTGATAAAAATCTAAAAAACGCGCAGGCGACTGCAAAAATTATGAATGAGGCAGGTTTCGATGTAGTTCCAGAAGAAATGGATTTGGGAAATCGGTATTCTATCAGAAGTTTTATTGACCAGACACAGAAATATGGAGAAATATCCATGCTGATAAACGCAGCAGGCGTCTCTCCCAGCCAGGCTTCCATCGAAACAATATTACAAGTTGACTTATATGGTACGGCCGTGTTGTTAGAAGAAGTCGGTAAGGTAATTCGTCCCGGCGGCGTAGGGGTAACGATCTCCAGCCAATCTGGACATAGAATGAAGCAGCTTACTGCTGAGGAAGATATGTTGCTTGCATGTACACCGACTGAAAAACTGCTGACCCTTACTATTTTACAGCCGGAAAATATCCGGGATACACTTCATGCTTATCAACTGGCCAAGCGCTGCAACGAAAAAAGAGTCATGGCAGAAGCAGTTGTATGGGGAGAAAAAAATGCACGGATCAATTCCATTTCACCCGGTATTATTGTAACGCCTCTGGCGCTGGATGAATTCAATGGTCCGAGAGGTGATTTTTATAAAAACATGTTCGCAAAGTGCCCGGCAGGAAGACCGGGCACAGCAGATGAGGTGGCAAACGTTGTAGAACTCTTGATGAGTGACAAAGGAGCGTTTATCACAGGCGCAGATTTTTTGATTGATGGCGGCGCAACGGCGAGCTATTTCTACGGCCCCCTAAAACCATAATGTAGATTGGCAAAAGAGGTGCTCGATATGAACAACTTTATATTTGAAAACACTACGAAAATTTATTTTGGTAAGGGGTGCGTCAAAGAATATTTAAATTGCCTCGTTAGTCTTTACGGAAACAATGTCATGCTGTGTTATGGCGGCGGATCCATCAAAAAAAACGGTATTTATGATGAAATCGTGGAGATTTTGCAAAAAGCAGGGAAACGTGTTTTCGAATTCTCCGGTATTCTGGCAAACCCTACTTATAGTAACGTGGCTTTGTCATAGATAACGTCTTTCATTCAACGAGCGAAGGCGACATTCATTACAACGTTTATATCCCGGAAAGTTATGATGGAAGCCGCCCCTATTCTCTGTATTTTACCCTTCCGGGCTACGAGGGTCTCTATTTTCAGGGAGTTGCCGCAAACATACAGTCTGAAGAATTTGGTTTTGAGGCACAGAAATACAACGATGAAATGATCATTGTCGCCCCACAACTAAATGATTGGGGCGAAACCTCTGCCAATCAAACCATTGCGCTGCTAGAATATTTTCTGGAAGAGTATCATATTGATCCCTCTCAAGTGTACGGCAGCGGTTATTCTGGCGGCGGAGAAACCATGTCAATCGTGATGGGAAAACGTCCTGAACTATTCACCGCATACCTTCACATCAGTTCAAAGTGGGACGGCGAATATGAGCCTATTATAGAGGAGAAGCTGCCTGTATATTTTGCTATTGGCCGTAATGACGAATATTACGGTTCTGAGCCAACACAAGAGGCTTATGACACACTGTATGCCTTGTATGAACAGCAGGGCCTGAATAAATCAGAGATTGACGAATTGCTTGTTCTGGATATTAAGGAACATGATTACTTTACCGACCGTAGTATATCTAACGAACACGCCGGAGGCGGGCTTTTTGCCTTTGATGAAAAAATAATGGGCTGGCTGTTTTCTCAATAACTTTAAGGAGATAAGCATGAAACGACATGTCGTTTTTTTATTGACTGCATTGTTAATACTGTGCCTTGTAGCCTGTCAGGCAGAAAATACGGAGGAAATAGGATCTGTCTCGGAAGTTCACAATGACCACGCAGGGGATGCATCTGATGAGGAACAGGAAGAAACCGCAGACCAGACAGATGCATTTCCCCCCGGACGCATCGGTGACACGGTGGCTACTGCCACTGCAGACCCCGTAAATCAGCAAACCCTTTATCTTTGGGAGTATGGCAATATGCCCACGATAACACAATACACGGAAAATACAGGAAATTATTTTGACGATCCAGATTTTCGACCCTATGTCGTGACTTTCCCGGTTGCAGAGGGGACGCCAGTCAAGGGCGCCGTTTTGATTAACGCAGGCGGCGCCTTTCAATTTCGCAGCGACGACATGGAGGGGACGCCGGTCGCTCAAGAGTTAAGTCGTTTGGGATATCAGAGCTTTGTCGTCAACTATCGCCTGCGTCCCTATACACAGGAAGAAGGCACCCTGGATTTGGCACGCGCGGTACGTTTTGTACGCAAAAATGCTGAAATTTATGGGATTGATGAAAAGGATATTGCCGTTATGGGATTCTCTGCTGGAGGGATTCTGGCTGGAGAAATGCTTTTAAACTTTAGCGGTACGGTTGACGGCACTGCACTTGACTCCAGCTATATACCGGATGAGCTGGATCAGATTTCTGCAGATGCCGGCGCGGATGGTATGATCTATTCCTTTTATGGCCGCTTAAGTGTGGCTTCTACAGACGTTGAGAAGTTTTCAGCATCTGATTTACCGCCGACCTATTTCTGTTATGGGACCCAAGATCCCTTTGTCAGAGAATTTGAAGCGTGTATTTCTGCTTTGCAGGCGGCCGGTGTGTCGGTAGACGTTCATGTTCTGGATGGGCGCCCTCATGGTTTTGGCTATACAGAGGGATGGATCCCCGCCTTTGATGAGTGGCTAACAAACATTTTCGAAAATAATTCGAGAGGAAGGATTGTAGTATGAGAAAAATCACAGCCGGCAGAGACGCCATGAGTGATTTTGCGCCAAAATTTGCAGAATTGAATGACGACGTTCTTTTTGGGGAGATCTGGTCGAGAGAAGAAAAACTATCCCCCAGAGACCGCAGCTTGATTACCATTTCGGCTCTGATGGCAAGCGGTATTCTGGACAGTTCCTTGTTGCATCATATACAGATGGGGAAAGAAAACGGTATTACCGAAGAGGAACTGTCAGAGGCTTTGACGCAGCTTGCCTTTTATGCAGGCTGGCCAAAGGCGTGGGCCGCACTTCGCATGGCGAAGGAGGTTTACCATGGATAAACCCTTCGTTGTCTGTCATATGTTATCCTCTTTGGACGGGAAAATTAATGGAGATTTTCTTTTCGCATCTCAGTGTACGTCCGCATTGGAGGAGTATCACAGGCTCCGAAGTTTTTATAACTGCCAGGCCACCCTTTACGGTACCGTCACCATGGAAGAAAGCTATGCGGAGGGACTTGTTGAAAATTTACCGCACAGCATGGATGTATATCCCATAGAGGACTATGTCGCACCCTCGCGCATGCGCAATTATATTGTGGCCATCGATCCAAATGGAACTTTAGCCTGGAAATCCAATGAAATGATGAGGAAAAACCGGCCCGGTTCTCATATAATTGAAGTCCTTACGAAGAAAGTTCCAAATGATTATATTGCGTATCTCAGGAGACTTGATATTTCCTACCTTTTTGCGGGAGAAGAAACTCTTGACTGTGCGCTGGTGTTACACAAATTAAAGCACTTATTAGGCATCGAGCGGCTCATGATTGCAGGAGGCGGTTTGACAAATTGGAGCTTCTTGCAAGAGGATCTGATTGACGAATTCAGTCTGGTAATGGCCCCCCTTACTAATGGATGCCGATCAACTGCCACGGTCTTTGAAAGAGCAGACTTTTTGCCTCGTCGAACACCGGTGGTTTTTAACCTGAAGGAAGTAAAACAACTGTCCGGCGATAGCCTCTGGCTACGGTATCTACCGAAACGATAATCTGATCATGGTTTCGCCTTGTATAAATGAGCTGATACCCTTTAGTTACAACTGAAATACAAAAAGAGACTTCCGTTCGGTAAACGTGGCCATTAAAATGAAAGTATAATTTTTATTGAAGTGGAGGATTATATATGGAATACGTAACTTTAAACAATGGCGTGCAAATGCCAGTTCTCGGTTATGGCGTGTACCAGGTGACAAATGAGGAATGTGAACGCTGTGTGTTGGATGCAATCGACGCCGGTTACCGTTCTATCGATACTGCGCAGGCTTATGGCAACGAGAGTGCAGTCGGTAATGCCATTCAGAAATGTGGAGTTCCCCGAGAAGAATTGTTTATTACGACAAAGGTATGGATTAGTAACGGCGGCTATGAGAAGGCAAAGGCTTCCCTGCTGGAATCCCTGCAGAAATTACAGACAGAGTATATCGATCTGGTACTCATTCATCAGCCTTTTAATGACTACTATGGGACATACCGCGCCATGGAAGAAGCATACAGGGAAGGCTGGATTCGAGCCATTGGAGTATCTAATTTTTATCCTGACAGGCTCATTGATCTTTGCCAATTTGTAGAGGTTAAGCCGGCAATTAATCAGGTGGAAACACATGTCTTTCAACAGCAAACGGTGGCTCACCAGTATATGGAGAAATACGGTGTTCAACATGAATCCTGGGGACCTTTTGCCGAAGGACGGAAAGATTTTTTCACGAACCCGATCTTGGCACAAATCGGAAACAAGTATGGCAAAAGCGTCGCGCAGACAGCGCTTCGGTTTTTGATACAGAGCAATGTGATTGTAATTCCAAAATCTACGCATAAAGAGCGCATGATACAAAATATAGACGTTTTTGATTTTACATTAAACGCAGAAGATATGGCGGCTATCCGGAAACTTGATGAGGGTGAAAGCCTGTTTTTCTCTCACTACGATCCTGCAACGGTAGAAATGTTGACTGGACTGCACAGATAAAAATCTGACGGAGGTGTTATAATAGTCAGAAATTAACCAAAGGGATGGGAGTTTTTAAAGTCCCATCCCTTTGGTTTTCCAGGAAGTCAAAAAACTTTCTATATTCGTGTATGCAACAAATTGTGCTCTTTTCCGTCCGAACTTGATTAAAACGACACGACCGACTTTGCATTTTATACAGAATCTGTTATACTAAATAACAAGATAAAGCATACTGTATACAACAATGCATAGAAAGGGTTGGTTTTGTGAAAGTTCTTCTGCGAGTTGCCCGGGAAGCAGCTAAATATAAATGGCTTTTGATTATCGCAGCGTTTGGTACGCTTGCAATGACCGGCGTTAATTTGGTTGCCCCCATGATCATGACAGAAATGACCGGTTATTTGACAAGCGGTGTTGACCTGGAACGATTAAGGCGGATTGGTTTGCTGGCATTTGCGCTTCTTGCCCTATATCTTTTGAAAATCCTTTTTCGTTTTCTCAGTAATTATATGGCCCATAAAGCTGCCTGGCAATTGGTGCAGGACATCCGCATGAAGGTATATAACCATATTCAATCCTTTTCCATGGGATTCTTTCACAACCGGCAGACCGGCGAACTGATGAGTCGCGTTGTAAACGATACCGCTCAGTTTGAGCTTCTATATGCGCATATACTTCCGGAAACGGTAACCAACATCGTTACACTTGTAGGCGTCACAATTATTATCTTTTTCATCAATACAAAGCTTGCATTATTAACATGCATTCCCATTCCGTTCATTTTAATCTCTGCTTGGATTTTTGCAAAGAAGGTACGTCCAAATTTTCGTGTTTCCCAGAAGTCGCTTGCAACGCTGAATGCGCAGCTTCAGGACAACTTTTCCGGGATTCAGGAGATTCAGGCATTTAACCAACAGGAAAAGGAATCCGGACGCGTTTTAGACAAGGCAAAAACGTTTACGCGCGCCATGCTGCGAGCTTTAAAATTGTCTGCGGTCTTTCATCCCTCTGTGGAGTTTTTGACATCACTCGGTAACGTAATCGTGGTTGGTTTCGGCGGACTTCTGGCATTTTATAATGAGGTGGCGTTCACAGACATTGTTGCATTTTTATTTTATCTTTCTCTTTTTTATGCTCCAATAACGCAAATTGCCAACTTGATAGAGAACGCACAACAGGCGCTGGCAGGCGTAGAGCGTGTTGTAGAGATTCTGGATACCCCCGTCGGTATTAAAGACGCGCCCGGCGCCTATGATTTACCGCCAGTTCGTGGAGACATTTGTTTTCATCACATTAGTTTTTCTTACATAGAGGGCATACCTGTTTTAAGCGATATTGACTTTGAGATTAAGCCCGGACAGATGGTAGCGCTTGTTGGGCCAACCGGCGTTGGCAAGACCACCATGACACAACTTGTCGGACGGTTTTATGATCCAACCGCCGGTTCTGTTACCATTGATGGACATGATTTGCGGGATGTAACGCTGGAAAGTCTGCGTTCACAAATTGCCATGGTTTTGCAGGATACGTTCCTTTTTAATGGCACAGTTGCGGAAAACATTTCCTATGCGCGTCCCTCTGCTTCATCGGAAGAGGTTGTTGCAGCAGCAAAATCCGCGCGTATTTACGACGATATCATGG
>URVL01000113.1 GCA_900551265.1 uncultured Eubacteriales bacterium
TTCACGAGCATAAGCGATAATCCAAAAATTACAGCACATAAAACTGTCGGAGAGAGAGCATATACCCCTATCGGTACGTTTGTTTCCGATATTGACACCGCCGTCGATTCTTGCATCCAAGTGCTAAATGTCATATCTATTTCCTCAGCATCTAGTTGGGCTGTATCATTTAACAAATCAGCTTGCAACAGTGCTGATCCAACACCAACACCGATGACAGATGCCACCAACGCCAAAACGAGAATTCCCGCCATTAACGACACGCGGCACTGCGCCTTGCTCATGCCGAGGCTCCGCTCAATCACCGTGCGCTTTTTCTGTTTGACAATGAAGAAGTAGAGCAAAAGCACAACGATCAAAAATGCCGCAGCCACGCCGATCACAAACAATAAAATCGATATGGTACGCAACTCACGCAAGCTACTCATGATGTTTTCAAAACCGTTGTCGTTATATGAAATATCCAGCTCTTCCACACTTGGAACCGCTGTGCGCAAGGCTGCGTCAAACTTTGCAATGCTTCCGTTCGGCAGCTCAAAAGATGTCGTCGTGTGGTGCATCGGTCCAAAGCTGACAATATTTTCCGCATCTGTCGCTTCCACCGAAGCCGCCGGGATCACGATCAGGTCGCGCGGCAATTCGCCCGTACCGTAAACCGCCGTTTTCTCCACCACGCGATACGCACCGACGACCGTGTATTCCGCCTCCCAGAACACGTCATACGCTTCGCCGGCCGCGTTCAGCGGGCTGAAATCAAACTGATTTTGCGATATGTAATCCGTATCCGCCTTGTGCATGGAATACCGCAGCGGCAAAGTGATCGTGTCGCCGATAGTCAAACGATTCTTACTTAGCAGCTCTTCGGAAACCACACAAATGCGCGCACCGTTTTGAAATTCTTCCTGCGTGATCTCCCGCCCCTCGGTGATACTCGCCTTGCGACCCTGGAACACAGGCAGCATTTGCAGTCCAGCCGTCGGCGTAACGTAAAACAAATTTTGCTGCGATTTTTGAAATGCGATCCAGTCTTCCCAGCGCTTTCCATTTTTGGTCTGCCAAAAATCTGCGCTCACTTCATCTATGCCGCGCGCTTCCGCTGTGTGCTGAATGGTTGGCAATGCCGTCGTTTCGCGCCGCGTGCCGTCCGCATTATACTGCGAAGTGTAGGGCTTTTCCATCACGTGGTATTCTGTTTCCGTGCCGTGCACTGCGCAGCGCACCACCCAGCGGAACAGACTCGCAATGTACCTTGTTCCAACCTGCGGCACATCCCGCATTTCTTCCGGGCAGGTACACAAACACACCGTGATCTCATCGCCGACACGCAGCTTTTCGTCTGCCGTCTCCGGCGTGCAATGCACGGCTTCCACGCGCACCCGCACCGCGCCGTATTCCGCAGGCACGTCCAATACCGTGAATTCCGCCACCGTGTATCGCCCGGAAAAGCTCTCTGAATGCACAAGCTCCGGCTGCTCTGCCAGAAAATACGACCGCATCTCCGGCTCCGTTACGTACTCCGCCTCCGGAAAATCCAATTCGTCGAGCGAAATGCCCTCGGCATATCGGTCTTCCGTAAAGCCCATTCGCCCGTAGCAGCTTGCCCACACGTTTGTTGTCACAGAGGAGAGCAGTGGCTGTTCTATTGTGCCAAGCGTTGTGAATTGTCCCTCCATCGCCGTAATATGCTGCGTAGATTCCATATACAGTACAGACGAAAATGTCAAAAGGACTGACACCGCTAGGATAAGCAAAAAGAATATTGCTGTCTTTACCGGAGTCCGCAAAAGTTGTTTTAGACTTTTCCGCATAAAGCTCTTCCTTTAATTTTATCTTATATGTTTCTCAATTATCAGCTATCAGCTTTTTAAAGCTCTATAACAGATGCAGACCTGGTAAAAGTCTGCATCTGTTATAGGAAATCATTTGCTAAGTGCCTACTTTTTCACTTCAAAACTTACTTTTAACCCAAAATACTTACGGTTTTAATAACAATTGTAAATCTACAATCGGATTATTAATTGTTTCCGAGACGGCATTATCTCGAAGTTGAACTAAAAGTGCATCTACGAATAAAATTTCATTCTTATTTACTTCATAAATATAGTGTCCTAATGCTGTTTTTACCGGCAAAACAAAAGGAATATTCTTCATATCGTTTCTCCTTCATTATTCAAACATTTAATATTAACTGTAATTCGGTTGTTTATTGTGTTTCTTTTTAATTAATACATATTAATTAAATCATACAATCTCATTCTCCGTAAAATTAATAAAACTATCACTACACTGATGACAACGCAAAACATAAACATTTTAAAAACCACAAATACAGAAAATGTTGATACATGCAAAGTTGTCCATAAGATCAGTAGAGTAGTTGTACACCCCAATGTATTCAATGATATTAATCCTATAGATATTCCTACTATTATATACCATTTTGAAACTCCTAAAGAATTTGCTAGTGCTATGTCATGGCGAGTATTATGTATTATCAAAAACATTGTCAAACTCGTGATTCCAATAATTAACGTACAAAATGGAATATACATGTTAGATAACAAATCAATATTTTGTCTCAACTCTCTTGCAGCTTTAACAAACAGTTCATCATCGATTTCGACAACCTTCCATATGCCGAAAAATAAGCGATTTTCCGGCAATATAAGGCAATATAGCAACCTATAAAACAACAAAAAAATACGCAGGTGTGCAATCAGTGTGCAATCAAAACTATCGTCTTTCAAAACAAAAAACTCGTTATCAACTGGGTTATGTCCCCATTGGTAACGAGTTTTTCATTAACAAAATTATTTACCTGTTTTCAAAAACCCTGCGAGCCAGAAACCCGCAGAGTCGTAAAACCGTAAAGCCGTCTAAGTGGTTATCTATCTTGCCGTAGAAACGCTACCTGCAAGCCGCTCCTGCACCATCTGGGCATTCACCTTTAACGCTTGTGCAATCTGCTCGATTGGCAACCCCATATCGTTAAGGTTCCTTGCGGTTTCTTTTTTTTCATCCATTCTTGCTTCATCGCAAAGCTGTTCCATTTCCTTGCACATATGCTCCACCCCTTTCTCGGTCTCTTTCAGTTCATGCACGCGGTCAGTCAAGGCTCCCGCCTGCATCTCTTTCGCTTCCTTCACACGGAAATCGTGCATCAGTCTTCCAAGCTCGCCGCCATCGTCCTTGCTCGAATCCACGTAGATGAAGTGTTCCTCGTCCCCGAACTCCATGCCGTTCTCGCGGATTATCCGGTCGATATGGGCTATCGGAAGTCCGTGCCCCAGTGCGTCTTTCAACGTGACGAATATCACGTAGGTTTCCGGGAGCTTATCGAAGTTCTTTCCCGTATCCAGCACGTTGGAATCCATCATCCCGAGGTTGTATCTGGCACGTTTCGGGTGCGCCCCCTCATCGTCTTGCTGTATCTCGACGTTGAAGATGCGTCCGCTTCCATCCTTTGCCACACAGTCCAGCACGACACCTCTGCCATGCATGTTTCTGAAATCCACCTGCGTCTCATTGTCGATGACGGTCAAATCCTTGTCCTCCATGATGATTCTAAGAACGTACTCGCAGGCTTTCTTATCCTTGAATACATTCCGCGCGAAAATATCGCTCATCACGGTCAGATTCTTAATCGTTTTCTTGTATCTCTCCTTATGCTTAAGCATCGTTTCTTCCTGATTCATCGGTGAAGACCACCTCCTGTTCGACTCACAAGAAGGTATCAACCATCTTGCTATATATATATTTTACAAGAAAGCCGGTAAACATTCAAGACTTGTATTTTCCCCGCCGAAAGGGCAAAATCCTGCGGCTCGCGCGGAGTGGCCGGGGTCTGGGGCAGCGCCCCATATAGGCAAACCCCGTGCATAAAATGAGCGGTCGCGGTGTCCGGCAGGAAAGCCCCTCGCTTTTCCTGCGTCCGGCGCATCGCGGCAGCGAAGGCGAATGCACGGGGAAGGGAGCCGGTCAACTTTTCCGTTCCAAATGTTTCCGTCAATCCGCCTGCGGATTTATGAAAGATTTGTGGGCGGAATGGTTGAGGGGCGAATCCCTCTACCCAGATGAGAAAAGGGTCAACGTTCGCAAATAGGCGCAAATGGGTTCATTTGATGCCAAATGGTGTCCTTTTCTATCATCGGCATCCGTGCATTTGGCAGTTTCTACCTGCACGTTCGTGTATAGGGCAGAGGGATAGAAAAATAGCCTGCGTTATAATCTGTCCCCAAGGAGACGGCATTCTTGCCGCTTCAAAAGACAGGAAATCGGAAAAGAAAGGATGATGCCACATGGCTCAGGATTTCGGCGATGACATGGGAAACGCCCTCCTAAACTTCGTCACAAGGCAGGCGGAGAACTACCTGCGGTTCGGGCATGGCAGGGAACGTGCTTTTGACTGGTGGCAGCGCCATTATAAGAAGGAGGGGAACACTCCCGAGCAGGCAAAAGCAATGGCTGAGAAGCAATCCTCTCGTGAGCAGGCGGTCGTGCCCTTTGGTACTTCCGAGGAAGCCGCCTACTATGCGCAGGTATGCCGCGAGAATGGTACCTATGCCGCCGCCTACACGGACAAACAGGGAAATGGTTTCCTTGCCTTTGCCAAGGAGGATGCTAAGACCGTCGCAGGGTATGCCCCGCAATTTAGGGATGTAATGGCACGTCTCGATGAGCAGCGTATCACCGACGCGCTGAATCACGCGGAACCCGTGAATAAGAAGACCATGGATTCCCTCACGGAGCTGACAAGCTATCCCGACCTTCCAGCAGAGGACGTAACGGTCATTCCAGTCACCATCCGTTACAAGGACGCACCAGACGAGACTTACGATGTGCTCTTTAGCGAACAGGATACCGAAAACCTCAATATCGACGATTCGATTTGCTTCTCCGGTTACTCCCACAAGGAGCTTACCGAGATGGTTGGTCGTGAAACCCATGAGGATTTCGATGTAATTTCCGTCGGTGCCCCCTACAAGGTTCACGCGACGCAGGTGAAAACGGATGCCCCGGAAAAGACTTATGACGCGCCGGGAAAGGATGCACCTGCCCGCAGTGATAAGGTCTCTACACTCCGTGCCGAGGACACCGCCATCCATACCCAGAACATCCGAAACGCTGCCCAAAAGGCGAGGGAAGACTGCACGGACTTTTCCGACTTCGAGCGCAAGATGAACGCGCAGGGCTTCGGTGTGACTGAAACCAGCAAGGGTGAGGTCATGGCCTACGAGCCTGCAAGCCTGAATAAAGACGGTTCGGTACCGGCGTATGAGCGCGGTCGCGACTGGCCGGTCTCTGCGGAGACGTTAAAGAACCGGTACGACCTCGATGTGACCCATAACTGGTTCGAGCAGAATACCCCGAAGGACGCGGGCACCCTCCCGGATAAAGACCTTGCCATGCAGAATGCGCGTCTGACACAGGAGCAGACGCGTGACGGACAACAGATGCTAGAGCCGGTTGCATCTGATGGTGCCATGGATAACGACGGGCGCACGCCCGACCCGAACTCCGGTATTGAGAGCCACGATGGCGCAGATACCGATTCCCGCACCGCCGTCATGGATGCAGAGCAGACCGGAAGCGAGATTCGCCCCTCCGATATTCGCGAGGAGCAGCAATATGATTCCGAGTCCTATTCCCTCACCGGAGAAGCCCGCGACATGACCGCCGCTAAAACTCAAATTGAAACGGAAACGAAGTCGCAGGAAATCTCGCAGGAACGAAGGACTGACCTGCCCTTTAAGAACGAAGATGCATTGTAAGGAGATAGACCATGACCCTCAAAGACAAATTGCCGGACAGGCTGAAATGCTCTCCGCTTCTTACCATGGAATCGGACAGCGATATCGAGACCATCGCGGAATCCATCGTGAACCTTTCCGATTCAGATGGGGACTTCTTTAAGAAGACGGAAAAACTCCTTCTGATGGCCTGTCTTGGATATTTAAGGGACTGGTGCGAGCCTTCCCAGCGCACCATCGGGAACCTCATCTCCCTTCTTGATGCCGCCCTGCCAAAGGACAACGAGACCTATACCACCCTCGACAACCTCTTCTATGAGATGAAGTCCGGGTGCAAACGCGTGAAATCGGAGGATGGCATCACGACCCTTTGGGAGCCGTCTGCTCTCTCCCGTAATGACGGTCTCACGCCGCGCGAGACCAACGGCATCGACGTATCCGAGGACTTTTCGCTCACCTGCTATGAAGGATTCCGCCACGCGGCCACACGGGAGACGCGCACGAGTATTGTGACCACGCTCTTGCTTGTGCTGGAAGAAGTGGAAAAGGAGGATGCAGATGGCAAATAGCGCGAACCCGGAAATCAATAAGAAGATTGCCACCTCGGCGCTCGGCACCCTCGTCATCGCCACGGTCTTTTTCTATCTCGGTGACCGCTATGCCGAAACCCTCGTCACCTATCCGGGGCAGATTTTCGACCATTTGAGCGATGCATTCCTTTCCATGTGGCAGACCATAAAGGATGCACCGTTTGCCCTCGATATGACCAGTAACTCCTTGCTGTTTGGCGGGGCTTGCTTTCTCATTATCTGGATGATTTGGCTTCGCTACGTGGCGTTCATCGGAAACTATCGTTCCGGCGAAGAATCCGGTTCCGCCCGCTGGGGCACTGTGAAGGAAGGAAAGAAGTTTAAGGACTTGCAGACCGAAGATAACAATCTTCTCTTCACCAAGAACTTCGGCCTTGCCCTGCACCGTCCCAAGTTCGACCCGGAATATGACCGCAACCTAAACGTCCTCGTGGTCGGCGGCTCTGGCTCCGGTAAGACCTTTAACTACGTGACCCCGAACATCTGCCAGCTCAACACCAGCTACTTCGTCACCGACCCAAAAGGCACCCTTCTTAAGGATGCCGGATACCTGTTCACGGACAACGGCTATAAGCTCAAGAGCTTCAATACCATCAACCTTGATGAGTCCATGCACTACAACCCGTTAAAGTACGTGAAGACGGATACCGATATCCTCTCCTTCGTGAACTGCTTCATTATGAACACGAACCCCGAGGGGAAATCGAGCGGTGACCCGTTCTGGGAGAACGCGGAGAAGATGCTCTACACGGCGCTCATCGCCTTGTTGCGTGACTGGTTCCCGGCGAAGGACTACAACATGTCCTCGCTTCTCACGCTCCTCTCCCTTGCGGAAGCACGAGAGAACGATGAGAACTTCAAGTCCGCTCTTGACCTCATGTTCCTTCAAATCGAGGAGGGCAAGAAGTACAAGCAAAACGACGGCTCTTCTCCTGACACTGCGGGAAATGCCGGTCTCTCAAGGAGCTTTGGCACCAAGCAGGCAGATAACGGCTGGTCTTGGGTGCCCAGTAAGTTCAAGCGCAACTCCGATGGCGTGAAGCCCGCCGACTGCGGGGGACTTTCCGCCGACGAGGACTTCGCCCTGATGAACTACAAGAACTTCAAGGTCGCGGCGGGTGTTGTATGCTCTAAAAGACTTCTTAATCAAGCGGTTGGGAAGTCTCTTAGAACACACAACCTAAAACC
>URVL01000114.1 GCA_900551265.1 uncultured Eubacteriales bacterium
TATGTCAATCAAAATCGCACTTGCCGGAAACCCAAACTCCGGTAAGACAACGCTGTTCAATGCGTTAACGGGCGCAAACCAGTTCGTAGGCAACTGGCCGGGCGTCACCGTTGAAAAGAAAGAGGGCAGGCTGAAAGGGCACTCTGATGTGACCATCGTCGATTTGCCCGGCATCTATTCTCTTTCCCCTTACACGCTGGAAGAGGTTGTGGCCCGAAACTTCCTGCTCAATGAGGTGCCTGACGCCATCTTGAATATCATCGACGGCACGAACCTCGAACGCAATCTGTATTTGACCACGCAGCTAACGGAGCTGGGCATCCCGGTCGTTCTTGCAATCAATATGATCGATATCGTTCGGAAAAATGGCGACCGGCTTAACCTCAAAAAATTGTCCGAAGAGCTTGGTTGCCCGGCCGTAGAGATCTCCGCCTTAAAGGGGACGGGGGTCAGCGATGCAGCTGAGTTGGCTGTTCGCACAGCCGAGACAAAGCAAAATGCGGAACCACGGCACAGCTTCGGCGGCAGCGTTGAACACGCAATCGCGCACATCGAGGAAGCTCTGGAGGGAAAACTCCCACGCGGACATGAGCGCTGGTACGCCATTAAAGTGTTTGAACGTGACAGCCGTGTTATCGAGCAGCTCTCTTTGGGGCAGGAGCTGTTACAGCACGTTGAAAAGGATATCGCCGCCTGCGAAGAAGAGCTTGACGACGATGCCGAGAGCATCATTACCGGCGAGCGCTATACATACATAGCGTCGATTATCAACAGTTGCTATTTCAAAAGAAACCAAACAAAATTGACGATTTCCGACAAAATAGACAAAGTTGTAACAAACCGCTGGGCAGCCCTTCCCATATTCGCCATCGTGATGTTCGTTGTCTATTATGTCTCTGTTACAACTGTCGGCGCCTGGGTTACGGACTGGACGAACGACGTTCTCTTCGACGAGATCATACCACCCGCCGTAGAAAGCTGGCTCGTCTCCATCAACTGTGCCGATTGGCTTCAGGGCCTGATTCTTGACGGCATCATAGGCGGCGTCGGAGCCGTGCTCGGCTTCGTGCCGCAGATGTTCGTCCTGTTCCTCTTCCTTGCATTTCTTGAGTCCTGTGGCTACATGGCCCGTATCGCGTTCATTATGGATCGTATCTTCCGCAAGTTCGGGCTTTCCGGAAAATCCTTCATCCCGATGCTCATTGGAACCGGCTGCGGAGTTCCCGGCGTCATGGCGTCGCGTACCATCGAAAACGATCGCGACCGTAAAATGACGATCATGACAACCACCTTCATTCCCTGCGGCGCGAAGCTTCCCATCATAGGCCTCATCGCAGGCGCTCTGTTTGACGGGGCCTGGTGGGTTGCGCCCAGCGCTTACTTCGTCGGCGTCGCTGCCATTGTCATATCCGGTATCATCCTGAAAAAGACAAAGCTCTTTGCAGGCGATCCCGCTCCGTTCGTTATGGAGCTTCCGGCTTATCACTGGCCGACCGTGACCGGCGTATTACGCAGCATGTGGGAGCGCGGCTGGAGCTTCATCAAGAAGGCCGGCACCATCATTCTTCTCTCTGCAATTGTCCTCTGGTTCCTTCAGGCATTCGGTTTCGAAAATGGCAGCTTTGGCATGGTTGCAGATCTTAACAATTCGATTCTTGCCTACATTGGAAATGCCATTGCGTTCCTCTTTGCGCCTCTTGGCTGGGGTACCTGGCAGTCCGCTGTTGCGGCCATCACCGGACTCATTGCAAAAGAAAACGTTGTCACCACCTTCGGTATTCTCTACGGCTTTGCCGAAGTTTCCGAGGAAGGCGAAGAAATCTGGCATCTGCTTGCCGGAGACTTTACGATGCTTTCCGCCTATTCCTTCCTGGTCTTCAATCTGCTCTGCGCACCGTGTTTTGCGGCAATCGGCGCCATCCGGCGTGAAATGAACAGCGCAAAGTGGACCTGGATTGCAATCGGCTATCAGACAATTTTCGCTTACCTGGTCTCTCTGGCAATTTATCAGATCGGCAGTCTGTTCACCGGCGGCGGCTTCGGTATCGGTACCGTAGTCGGATTCCTGGTCGTGATCGCCATGGTATATCTCTTGGTTCGCCGCGGCACAGATCCGGACAGCACAGTTCCGGCGTCGCGTAAATCAACTGCCGGCGCCCGCGTATAACACATTCGTTCATAAAAACCTTTCCGCACAGCAAAGGAGGTGTGCAAGTTATGTCGCCATCGACGATTGTGATCAGCCTGATCCTTGCGGCTATTGTCGCCGCGATCATCGTTAAGCTCGTGCGTGATAAAAAACACGGTAAATCCATTGGATGCGGCTGTGACTGCGCTTCATGTCCATCAGGCGGCGCCTGTGGGCACTGCGGCGGCATCACACCGGAGAATTTCCATCAAAAAACCTCCTCCTGACTTTTCTCCGTACCGGCGGAGACACAGCCATCAACATATGCGCGGCGCGAAGAGCTTGGACTTCGCGCCGCGCCCTTTTTCGCCGCGCCCTGCCGGGTTGACACCCTCACGATAAACTGATATACTTGATTCACGCCAACAGCCTTGTAACTATTTTTCCTGTTTTCGACTGGAGGTTCTATGAAACGACATGTTTTTTCGCTTTTATCTGCCATAACTTTGGCATTTTCTTTATTTTTGATACCGGTCCGCGCCATTGACACCACAACGCATACGGTCTCCGGCCGTCTTCTCTATGAAGACGGTATGACGGCTGACTACCAGCTCAGCATGCCGCACTTTCTCGGAGCGCTGGAAATTGCGCTTCCGTTTTATGAGGATGGTACGCTCGTCAATCGCGACTGCGCTGTTTACGTACTTTGCCCGCCAAATGGCGAGGACGCCCGCATGACTGTCACCCTGACGGACCCCACGCTTACCATCTATACGTCCTCACAGGAACGAACCTATCTGGCATACGACGGCCTGCGTCTTGCGCCGGTTTATGACGGCGATTTCGGTGTCAGTTCCCAGGATGGCGCCGAGCTTTTCTTTCCCTCGACCGGGCTTTATGCAGGATACCTTTACTTCGACTATTCCGTCGAACCGCTGGACTACGTGTATTCTATTGATATTCCTGCGCAACTGCAGGAATCACTTTCTCACTTTTATATTGGCTGTGAATATGTGCTTGTTCTGGATGAAGAAAGCGCCGGCAGTTTTGTACAGACAGGCATACTCCAGGGATATGACGGTGTCGATTTCACAGGTCTCTCCGAATTATTATCCGGTGAGACGCCCGCCAATTTGCTTACGGAGGAACCATCTTTCGATGCCGGCGTTGACCGCGAGACCCACCGTCCCGCAAAGGCCTCCATGGAACACTTTCAGACGGTAATGGCCGGCGGCAATGCGGTAGACGCATTTTCTGATGTGTCGGACAAGTGGTTCGCGCAGGATGTTGCAAACGTCTGCGCACTTGGCTTGATGAAAGGCGCCGGAGACGGTACATTTGATCCGGAAGGCAATGTTACCATCGCAGAGGCCATTACCATGGCGGCGCGCCTGAACAGCATATATCGCGGACTTGGTGACAGTTTTCCCTCCGCCGATCCCTGGTACCAACCGTATTTCCGCTACGCCGTTGCAAACGGTATTGTAGAGGAGGATTCATTCTCAGATCTGGAAGCAACTGCCACACGCGCAGAAGTCGCGTACATTTTGGCAAATGCCCTGCCTAAGTATGAATTTGAAGCGATGAATGACATAATGTCCCTGCCAGATGTTTCAGATGACCGCAGTACGGACCCCTATGGCGAGGAGATCTTCTTGCTATATCGTGCGGGCGTTTTGACCGGAAGCGACTCTTATGGAACGTTTTATCCCAACACACCGGTCACCCGCGCGGCGGTTGCCGCGATCCTTGTCCGAATTGCGCTGCCTTCTGAGCGGCTGGAACTTCTTCTCCGCGCATAATGCAACATTTCCATTTCTGTAAAAACACCCCCGGTTCTTTGATAACCGGGGGTGTTTTGATCAGATGTGGATTTCGATACGCAGCGGCTCCGCAGCGCGAGGAATTTCCTGTCGGATAATTGTCCTTCGCCCGTCAATCATTGCTTCAATATCATAGCTGCCGCAGTACACTTTTGTGCGGCAATTTCCCTGTGTTCCTGTCAGGAGCTCGACATTGCTCCACCACTCGCCCCGAATCAGTCTTTCCAGTTCATAGTAAACCGGTTTTGGGTTCAAATGATCGTTCACCAGCCCGCACGGTGCGCCCAGCCACGCATGGTCGCAGAAATCCCACCATGTCAGCGCCTCCGTCGCCGGATGGCTGTAAACCAACGTATAAAAGTCGCGTACGTACTCAGCCTGGGAATAGAGAAGTTCCTCAGGTTCGTCCCACTGATTCGGCGTATTGTCAAAGTGTACTTTTCCATCTTCGTTGGCGCAAGAACCGCTGATAACGGTACACTCCGTAAAATGCAGCGGCCATCCAAACTCCGCGGCGCGATCCATAATCTCCATCGTCTCTTCGAAAGACCAGCGGTACTGATGCATGTGGCTTTGGATTCCAATGCCGTATACCTGCACATCTTCCTCCCGCATTTGCTGCAGGAACCGATAGAAGTCGTCGCCATGGACATTGAAGTCGTTATAAAGCAGCTTCACGTCCGGATTCACTTCACGCGCGACATTCCCAATCAGTTTCATCATATTCATCGCGCCAATTTTGTCAATCCAACGTGTAATGGGGTTATCAAACCTGTTGTTGACGGTTGTTTCGTTATTTAAATCCCAAAAATCAACCAGATAGGCATATTTGGACATAATATCGCGTACGCGTTCCACCTCTAACGCACCGACATCCTGTTCATCTGTCAGCCATTCCGGCACCACTTCATGCCAAATCAGCGGATGTCCCTTGGTCCGAATCCAGCGATCCCGCGCCCACTTTACCTGGTTTGAAAGCTCCGGTTCGTTATAACAGTGCTGCTTCGGTTCGTAGCGTCCCCAATAAAAAGGCAGCGTTCCATAATTTAAAAGATTGGTAAAGAGCTCCGTATAGCGGTCGTTTTCCTCCTTTGTCTGATAGGTGGTAGCCGGAAAGCAATTACAGCCGAATAAAAATTCATGCTGGCGCATCATAAGGCTCACCTGTGCATTTTCAACAGGTTTTCCCTCGCGCGTTACACGAACTTCCACCTCACGGCGGCGCTCCTCGCGTATCCTCTGCCGCGCTCTACGAATGATATGACTCATGATCGATCCTCCCCAGCCAACGTTTTTCAAACGCTGTATTACCGGCATTATGACGCAAACAGAAAGGAAAGTCAAGCCCTTCTTTAAAATAAAATGTAAAAATAAGAAACCCGCAAAAAGGGAATGTTTTCACCATTTTGTCACCAAATTTCGGTTGTATTGCCCATTTAAACATACTATAATAAAAAGGCGGCATATTGGGGCGCCGTCTTTCGCAATTCCCGTATCATGACCGGCGGAGGTTTTTGCATGAAGGACCTATTCAACCGAACATGGTTCAGACCCGCACTTCTTGGCCTGTTCGCTCTTTTACAGCTCGCGCTGCTTTTTACCGTCGCGCTGCTGCGCCCGGATTTCGACGCAGCGGAAAACGCCTATCTTCAGCTGATCGCCGGGATAGAGAATTCCACGGAATCTTCCGCCACATCAGGCAATATGCTGGACATCTGTGCCGGCTGGGGCGTTCCCCCGCTTTATCCGCTCCTTCTACAGGCAGCAAGTGCGGCCTTACGGGGGACTGGCATATCGATCCGCGCAATACCCGGGCTTTTTAACCTCTTCTTATTCCTTCTAACCTGGCCTGCGCTTTATTTTTGTACGCGCCAGTTCATCCGTAACCCCTGGGCCGCGCCAATCATTCCCTTTTTATACGGCATATCCGCCGGAGCCGCCTTCACGGTACGCACGGCCGGACCCTATATGCTCACAACACTGCTCTGCGTCTTTGCGGTACAGCTGCTTGCATTCATTCAAAAAAAAACCGCACAGCAAATTGCTTCATGCCGGGCTGTTTCTGGTCATCCTGAGCGGTTTTTTGACGCTTTACGCGTTTGCGGCTTTTACCCTCGCGCTTGTGCTGCCATACGCCGTATACTGTATCATACGCCGCCGCTACTCCGACATGGCCACAACGGTTGTTACGTCCGCTGCTGCACTTTTGCCAACCACCGATAAGGAAGGTTTGCAAACAAACTAACTTAACGGCTGGCAGACAGGTTGCAACGAAAAGCGGGTAAGAGGTCAAAAACTTCTTGCCCGCTTTTTCTGTGCCGCGTGGAACGATAGAACAGCATTTTTGCACTTTCAAGGGATATGTGTTCATACTCATAAGCGCAAAATCCCGTATGAGTGCAAAGGCTTTTTTTGACCGTAGGTTATGAGAAATGGCAATCAACATAGATACCTCCAAACAAAATAACAGAGCCGATAACCGCATTTCATCTTGCGTGTTATCGGCTCTGCGTCTGTGCGTCTGGCTCTTTTCAATATTTACTTGAATTGATCGATATGACCTGACTGGATTGCCGCAATATTACAAGCAATTTTTTCTTCCGACCAATCCCACCAGCGCGTTGTCAATAACGCCGAGATTGTTTCATCGGAAAAGCGTTTTCGGATAGGTTTGGCTGGAACGCCGCCCACAATGGTATAAGGCGGGACATCTTTTGTTACAACAGCCCTTGTGCCAATAATAGCACCGTCCCCTATGGTAACTCCGGCAAAAATTACAGCCTCATATCCAATCCAAACATCGCTTCCAATAACAATATCACCTTTGTTATCCCATGCTTCGGTTATATGACTAACATCAAGCCCCCATTCCTCAAAGAAAATAGGAAATGGATAAGCTGCAAGAGAAGTCATGCTGTGGTTGGCACTGTTAAACAAGAAACGAGCACCGCAAGCGATGGAGCAAAATTTGCCGATAATTAACCTGTCATGGTTAATAGGATAATGGTAAAGAACGTTGTTCTTTTGAAAATCAACAGGATCATTTACAAAATCGTTATACATAGTATAATCCCCCACAATAATGCTTGGGTCGGTAATAACATTTTTCAAATATACAGTTTCCCGATCTTTTGACCTGGGATAAATTTTTTGTTTGTCCATCATAATTCGTTATCCTCCTTAGAAATCAAGTCAGCCATGCGGATGACAGATAGTTTTGATTTTTTGACATTCACTAAAGTTTCCTGTTTGCATTTTGGGCAATACAGCGGAAAATTGATAAGTTCAGTATCTTGACGCACTTTAAGTCTGGTCTTATTTCCACATACAGGGCATAGCAGCCATACCATTTGCTTCATCAAAGACTTCCTCCCTTGTGGCTTGTTTGAATGAGTGTTTTGCGTTCCCACTTTCTGCTTACAAAATAAAGTAGACCTACAATAGCAGGAAGTACTGGAGAAATTGCCTGCCCATAATAAATGCCGGCGAAACCCATATTAAGCGCA
>URVL01000115.1 GCA_900551265.1 uncultured Eubacteriales bacterium
TCCGGATCTTCCAGATCAGCCAGTTCCTGTTTTGCGTCCGCAAGCTCCGCTTCCGCATCTACCAACTCCTGATATGCATTGGCAAACTCTTCGTCGGCCTCTGCTCTTGCATCTTCATACTCACGCCAGCCGTCGGAAAGCGTTTGCCTTGCGTCTGCAAGTTCCTGTTCGCCGTCTGCCAGTTCCGCCTCTGCATCTGCGGCTTCACGTTCGCCGTCCAAAAGCTGAACACGGGCGTCTTCCAGCTCTGCTTCCGCCTCAGCAAACTGACGTTCTGCCTCAGCGCGCGCTTCACGAAGCGCTGCCAACCCACTGTCTATTTCCGCCTGTGCCGCATACAGTGCGTCTTCCTGCTCTCTTGCCTCTGCAAGCTGCGCTTCAGCAGCAGTGAGTTCTTCCTGCGCGCTTTCAAGTTCGCTGCCCAGCAACTGCAGGATCGCAGAGAGTTCTTCTTCCGTGATCTCCTGCGCGTCATCCGGAAGCGCATAGCCGTATTCTGCAAGCACGTCCGACAACTCCGCCAAATCAGCAGCGCTCAATTCTCCGGAGGATACCGCCCCCATCACAGTATCATAGGCCTCATTCAGCAACGAAACCTGTTCTTCCGCCTCGCGAAGCTGCGTTTCCGCTCCGTCAAGATCTGCCTCGCCCAGCTGTATAAGGCCGGAGTTTACCTGATCCTGCAGCGCCAAAAGTTCCTCTTGCGCACTTTCAAGCTCTGCTTCTGTGTCTTCCCGCTGCGTTTGATACTCCGCAAGACCATCTTCATACTCGCGCCAACCATCCGCAAGTTCTACCTTTGCACGCTCCAAATCAGCTCTTGCATCGGCAATCGTTTGCTCATTTTCTGCGATTTCCGCTTCTCCATCCAGCAGTTCCTGCTCCGCATCCGCAAGCTCCTGCTCCGCATTTTCTTTCTCGGACCGGTATTCCTCCCATCCATCCGAAAGTTCCTGCTCGGCGTCAGCGATTTCCTTTTCAGCTTCCTCTGTCACCTTCTGATAGCGAACATCTGTGCGCTCCTCCGCCAAAGCCGTCACAGAATCTTCCATGGCATCCACAGCGGCCTCATAGTCGTCACTATAAATATAGCCGCTCTCCGCAAGCAACAGAGATACGTCCGTATAATAATCCACGTCAAAACCATCATACGGAATATAAATAAAGGCCGCAACGCTGCCGCTCCCCAAAGACGTGCTGCCTCGTTCATAGTTTAGATAATATACCGAATTGGCAATTCCAACAATTTCATACTCTGCGTAGCGAAAAAGACTCAGTGTATCCTCCTCATTTTCCGCAGAAAGGACAATTTTCGTCCCAATATCGCTCTCGGTATAATACCGCGCATCTACGATGCATTCATTGGCCTGCGCCGGTTGTCTTCCAGAGACGAGAGAAAGTGTATTAACTGTCCCTGTAATGGAATGAGCGCGCAGGACGATGTCACCGCTCATAGTCTGCGCCAGGAAGTCCGCGCTGAACGATCCTTCGGCAGCGCGGACGCCATCCAGCTCCGCAAATGCCGCAACATCGTCCTCGTCATATCCAACGGTCGAAACCAGTCGATAATCAAAAAGGCCATGATCGTTTACATAGGTGTCCGCTGTTTTCACCATGGCGGTCTTGGTCACACGCAGGCCGGCAAAAAAACCGACTCCCAACGCAATAATGGCAATAATTGCGATATAGCGACCCATACTGGACCGTATCTCTCGAAAAGCTGATCTTCTTAGCATGGCTCACCACTCAATCAGTTCAACCGGCGTAACTTGGGCATTTTTGCGCACGTCGGACACCGTACCGTTTTTCACAGAGACGATTCGATCGGCCATAGCAGTAATAGCCTGGTTGTGCGTGATAATAACGACTGTCATCCCGGTTTGGCGAGACGTATCCTGTAAAAGTTTTAGAATTGCCTTACCCGTTACATAGTCCAACGCTCCAGTCGGTTCATCACAGAGCAGCAGCTTTGGATTCTTTGCAAGCGCGCGCGCAATCGCAACGCGCTGCTGTTCCCCACCGGAAAGCTGGGCTGGAAAATTCGAAGCGCGCTTTTCAAGTCCTACTCGCTTCAATACCTCCATAGCATCAAGCGGGTCACGACAAATTTGAGACGCCAACTCCACATTCTCCAGGGCAGTAAGATTTTGCACCAAATTATAGAACTGAAACACAAAGCCTATATCATACCTTCGGTAGGAGGTGAGCTGGCGCTTATCATAACGAGAGATTTCATTTCCATCGAGCAAAACGCGCCCCGTCGTCAGCGTGTCCATACCGCCTAAAATATTGAGCAGCGTCGTTTTCCCGGCGCCGGACGGCCCGACAATCACACAGATTTCTCCTCTTTCTATCTCAAAACTAACATTATGAAGCGCATCAATTTTCACTTCTCCCATTTTATAAGTTTTCCCAACGTCATGGAACTCGACAAACGCACTCATCCAAAAACCTCCAGAGCAGTCCCCTTTTGCAGTCTAAGCCCTGTTTTTCTCATTTATACAGATAAAAAAGGCAACATAAATGCAAAATCATAATTATCCTTATACAAAAATTATAGCGTTCCCATGCGATGCCGTCAATGTATGAAATGTTAAATACCCTAGGCAGTTTCGGACAGTTTTCGCAGGGGATTTTCCCCACTTTCTGAAGCCGCATAGACAGCAAAAAGCGGGCAGATAACTGTCCGCTTTTTATCTATTCTCCCTCCGGCCGGTATTCCAAGTTGGCAGCCCGCGCCCAGCGGGATTGAAGCGCGCGCGGAACCACCTCCAGGCGACCGTCCTTTAAAAAGCGCGCCCCGGTCTGTTTAAAATGAAATGCCACGCCACGTCGCACGCACTGCGCGCGCAGACTACACACCCACGCAAAGTCGCATACGCGTGCATCCTCTCCCGACTCTCCGCCCGCCGTCACACATTCAATCCATGCGCCAAGCCAACGTTCTACATCAATCCGTTCCAGAAGTGGTTCACAGACAAGTTCACGGTGACGAATCGGCGCCTCCAAAAACAGCGGCAGCCGGTACTCCGCCATGGCCTGGTTCTCAATTGTGCAGGCAATGGTGACATGATCGTATCCCGCGCCCCAGTCTTCTGGCAACGCCGTGTAAAACCGGTCGATGCGCTTCGTCACAATATAGAATCGTAAGTCCCTGCGCCGGCGTATCATACGCCAGGCCTCGGCACGCCAATCATCCGCTTCCTCCAGAAAAAAATCGGAAGTAAAGCAGGTATAGACCGTTTCCCCCGGCAATACTTTATAATTCCCGTCACGGTCCTGCCGCACAGGAAGATCAAAATCAGCCGTTTTTTCTACAATAGAACTATCACGCCCGACACGCGAATCAATCCGATACACGTAGCAGTGCGCACAGCCGGGGCTTAACTTATGGCAGCCATGCCACAGGTTCCACTTCACCATAAATATTTACGAATCTTCAGCATCCCCTAAGAGGGCGGACGCCTCTCCTTCCGGCATAGCCGTCACGCCGCGCAGCTTCGAACGGATCTGGCGCGTACGCACGCCCACCAGCTTGTCAAGTTCCGTGCTGGTCTGTTCAAGACGCCTCTGCGTTGCCTCCAGTACATCGCCAAACCGGTCAAACTCTGTTTTTACCGCGCCAAGCACTTTCCAGACCTCACCAGAACGTTTCTGTATGGCCAACGTTCGAAACCCCATCTGCAAACTGTTAAGAAGCGCCGCCATGGTAGTGGGGCCGGCAATACTGACCTTATAATCGCGTTGTAATACCTCTACCAGTCCGCACGAAACCACTTCGGCATACAATCCCTCAAACGGCAAGAACATAATTGCAAAATCCGTCGTTGCAGGCGGGCTTATGTACTTATCGCGAATGTCACGCGCAAAAGACTTGACTGCCGCCTCAAGAATTTTCTTTGCGGATGCAAGCTCTGACGGATCGCCCGTATCATAGGCGTCTCGCACGCGTGTATAGGCGTCTGCCGGGAATTTTGCATCAATGGGAAGATAGACCGATTCGCCGTCCGTACCCGGCAACTTAATCGCATATTCGACCGGATTTGACGAACCTTTCTTCGTGACAATATTTGTCTCATACTGTTCCGGTGCCAAAATCTCCTCTAAGATCGCGCCAAGCTGTATTTCCCCAAAGATACCGCGCGTCTTGACATTGGAAAGCACCTTCTTCAGGTCTCCAACACCGGAAGCCAGTGTTTGCATCTCGCCCAAGCCCTTATACACCTGCTCAAGCCGCTCGCTCACGACGGCAAAGCTTTGGTTTAAGCGTTCGTCAAGCGTCTTTTGCAGTTTTTCGTCCACTGTCTCACGCATACGGTCCAATTGTTTTGCGTTATCTTCCTGCAGTGCCTTAATGCTGCGCTCCACACCCGCCCGGATATCCGTCAGTGCCTGCGCGTTTTGCAGGGAAAACGCCGCGAAACGTTCGTCAAACTGCGCAATGCTCTCGCCAAGGGACTTTCGCAGTTGCTCGCTCTGTCGTGAAAACTGTTCCGTCAATTCTAAAAGCCGCTTGTCCTGCACGGCCTGCGTGCGATCCGAGGCGCTGATAAATGCGTCACCCAAAGTCTTTACGCTGGCCTGTGTCAAACCGACAGTCTCATGACCAGCACGGCGTATTTCCTGCGATACCGCCTCCTGAAGCCGGGCCAGGTCCTCCACCGTCGAAACTCTCTCCTGCTGTTTTACCCATATTTCTACCGATTTTTTCAAATTTATCAGAAAAAAAAGCGCCGCCACTGCGACGCCCAGCGCAACAATTGATACGGCGAGCGCTAATACAGTCATATTTATCACCCACATCAGTATATCTTATTAAGGAATTTTATGCAAGCGGCAATGTTGGAATTCTTTTTCATGGAGGATATATGTCAAAATTCGGAAAATATGTGCCAGCCGCAGCTTTGCTTACAGCGCTTGTTATTTTTCGTTCGGCCCTTGAGCCCTTCCTTATGGCAGCTGCGTCTGCCTATATCTTAGACATGCCTGCACGCGGCTTTGAACGTTTATTTTCAGGAATCGACCGCCGTAGTGTGCGACGGTCTTTGGCCGTCCTTGCTGCGCTTGTCAGTATGTCTGCCCTCCTTGTACTGTTTGTCGCCCTGCTTGCGCCACGTATCGCCGAAAGCGCCGGTATGCTTTATGAGCGGCTTCCAGATTACTGTGCAGCGCTCTGTTCATATCTGGAAAATCTTCCGATTCCGGAAATGTTTCAGCACCTGGCCGAAGGCCAGGGCTTTTCCCTGACAGAGCAACTACACGAACTGGGCAATGCGTCTCTCTCAAATATTTGGAACATTACGCGCAATGTTGGTGGGGCCGTTGCCTCTTCGGTCTCGGACATCTTTACATCTCTCGTCTGCTGTTTTTATATGCTTTTTTGCAAGAACAGTGTCCTTTCACAGTGCAGAACACTGTTTTCCATTATTTCCCCAGCCAAAGTTTACACAAGAACATGCGAGTTTTTTCATCTGGCTAATGAAATCTTTTCGAAATATATCGGCGGACGCGTAATTGAATCCATTGTCTTAATCGTTTTATGCCTGATCGGACTTCTCCTCTCCGGGATTCCCTATGCGCCTCTGCTGGCTATGATCGTTGGCGTCAGTAACCTCATACCTTTTTTAGGCCCGCTCATCGGCACGCTTCCCTGTCTTCTCTTACTCGTCGTTATCGATCCCGTCAAAGCCCTATGGTTCCTTGTTTTTGTCCTCGCTCTGCAACAGCTTGACAACAATATAATTTCTCCACGTATCGTCGGTACCAGCGTCGGCCTTCCGGCGTTTTGGTCCATGGCCGCGGTGCTGCTTGGTGCAAGACTTTGCGGCGCAGCCGGAGCATTTCTCTCCGTACCCTGCGCCGCCGTTCTCTACCGTATTCTCTCTACATACGCCGGCAAACACGGGGTTGACAGTGCATCCACCTTACGGTAGAATCTATGCGGACAAAAAATACGGAGGAAATCATGAAAGACTTGCGTGATATTTCGCTTTATCTCCTCGATATGGACGGCACCATTTATCTGGGCGACCGTGTATTTGCGTGCACCCTCCCCTTTCTTTCCCTTTTGAGAGAGCAGGGAAAGCATTACATTTTTCTGACTAATAATTGCACCCGCAATCGTAACGCATACCTGAAACGTCTGGAAAAGATGGGTATCCCCGTTGAGCCAAATGGCGTCTTTACCTCCGGGGAAGCCACAACGATCTATTTAAACCGGCAAAAACCCGGCGCACGGATTTATCTGCTTGGGACGCCGTCGCTTGAAGAAGAATTTCGGGAAGCGGGCTTTGTCTTAACAGATCAGAATATTGATTACGCCGTTTTGGGGTTCGACACGGCGCTGACCTATGAGAAACTGCGTAAACTCTGTGATTTTGTGCGCTGTGGCACGCCATTCGTCGCCACGCATCCGGATTTAAATTGCCCGACTGACGGCGGATTTATCCCCGATGTCGGCTCCATGCTTGCCCTGGTACGTGCGTCTACCGGGCGTGATCCGGACTATATTGTCGGTAAGCCAAATCGCGGCATCATTGATGCGCTGTGCGAAAAATACAATCTCCGGCACGAGGACATCGCTATGGTGGGAGACAGGCTCTACACGGACATAGCTGTCGGCGTCAATGCCGGAATCACGAGTATCCTGGTGCTCTCCGGCGAATCCACACTGGAGGATCTTGCAAAATCCGACGTCAAGCCGGACTATGTATTCCGCGATCTTTCCGGCATTACAAACGTCATCCGGTACCCATCTTAACAGACCCAATCTGCACAAAAAAGAAACCATATGAGAAAGGACGGAAGGCATCCCCAGCAGATGCCTTCCGTCCTTCTCTATGTTTCAAAGGGACGCAGTCTCAGCGTTTCAAGAACGGCTTTAAAAATTGTCCCGTGTAAGAACTCTTGCAGGCGGCAACATCTTCCGGTGTTCCGCAGGCAACAACCGTGCCGCCCCGATTGCCACCCTCCGGCCCGAGATCGATGATTTGGTCTGCCATTTTGATGACTTCCATATTGTGTTCAATGACAACCACCGTATTTCCTGCGTCAACAAGCGCATTTAAAACGTCAATCAGTTTATGCACGTCCGCCACATGCAGTCCGGTCGTCGGCTCGTCCAACACGTAAATGGTACGTCCGGTCGCACGGCGAGAGAGTTCTGTTGCGAGCTTAACGCGTTGCGCTTCCCCGCCGGAAAGCGTTGTAGATGGCTGCCCCAACTTGATGTAGCCAAGCCCCACTTCCGCGAGCGTCTTAATCTTTCGGTAGATTTTCGGAACATTTTCAAAAAACGGCAGCGCTTCATCCACCGTCATATCCAGCACTTCATAGATGTTCTTATCCTTATAGCGTACCTCAAGCGTCTCGCGGTTATAGCGCATGCCATGGCAGGCATCGCACGGTACATAGATATCGGGCTAAA
>URVL01000116.1 GCA_900551265.1 uncultured Eubacteriales bacterium
GGCGCCCCGGGGCCCCCCGGGTGGCGCCCCCCCCGCCCCGCCGGGGTCCGCCCCGGCCTAATGGCGACCGAATGGGAGCAAGGGCCGGGTTTTTGCCGTTGGGGCCCCGGCGCGGCGCAGCCGTGACGGGAACGGCAAAATAGCGGTGCGGGGTGGCGAAGCCATGGCCGCGAAGCGGACAACCGCACAGGGTGGTTTCGCGCAGCGAAATGCCGCGCGCGATTTTGCGCGGCAAACCCAAAAGGTGGGGCCGGTAACCGGCCAGCGCGGTTTCACCGCAGGCGAAATGCGACCGAACGGCGACAAGCGCCGGATATTCCGAAGGAGGTTTCTATGAAGGATCTTTTTGAAGGCGTGTATCTCAAGCACCAGAAAAACGGCGAGAGCATCTGTTTCATTGCCGGGCGCGCGGGGGAAACCCGGTTCGTCCAGGTGATCACCAACGGGACCGTCCGGCAGTACGACGGGGCGCAGGGCTTCTGCTTTGGGGAGGAGGGCGTGGCGGCCGAGCTGCCCGGCGTGCAGGGCGCGGTGCGCTACGGCCCGCTGTCGCCGCTCAGGACGGACATCATGGGGCCGTTCCGCTTTCTGCCGATGCAGTGCAGCCACAGCGTATACAGCATGGCGCACACGCTGGCGGGCGGGTTCACGGTGGACGGCCGATTCATCGACCTGACGGGCGGGACCGGATACATTGAGGGCGACCGGGGCAGCGCCTTTCCACGGGACTACCTGTGGGTACAGTGCAACGATTTTGCGCAGCCGTGCAGCGTGATGGCCTCTGTCGCGCATATCCCGTTCTGCGGACGCTCCTTTACAGGGTGCATCTGTGCCGTTGTGTACCGCGGCCGTGAATACCGGCTGGCCACCTACCGGGGCGTGCGCATCGTGGAGGCGTCGTCCCGCAGGCTTGTGCTGCGGCAGGGCAGGTATCTGCTGGAAGCGTCCTTCGCGGCGCGGGAGGCACATCCGCTGCGCGCGCCCCGAACAGACGGCATGACGCGGACCATCCGTGAGTGCAACCGCGCCCGGGCACGGTTCCGCTTTTGGGAGGGCGGCGGCCTTGTGTTCGACCTGTGCAGCGAAAACGCCAGCCTCGAGTGCGAGGAGGCTGTGCCGGACGGCGCAAAAAGGCGCGGCGCACTGCTGTAAAACGCCGCTTGTGGGAAAAAAGGAAGGCCCCCGCGAAAGCGGGGGCTTTTGGCCGGGAATAAAAGGTTTATCACATGGAAAGGAAAGGCCCAAAATAAAAAGAAGTCTGCTCCCGTCCCGTAAGGAGCAGACTGCATTTGGTGTGCTGCAAATTTGAAAATGGCTCAATCTCAAAGCCTTTTGCGCCTTGCGCCGGGGCCAGAGGGAAGCCGCAGCGAAAGCTTTGCCGGCCCAAAGCAGCCAGGCGGTGTATTAAGTGGAGTGAAAGCAAAACGTATTGCGCGCTTATAGCGTGAGGCTTCCGGCTTCCTTGCCGGCGATGGCGAAGGCGAACAGCGCGCCCTTGTCCACCGCAGCAAAGTAGCCGGTGCGCGCATATTGGTCTGCGTAGTTTTTTTCGATTCGGCCCAGCGCTTCCTTCAGCTGCAGCATAGCCGCAAATTCGTGCTTGCAGCTGCAGCTGCAAAAGCAGGAGCAGATAAGGCCGCTGATCGTACCGTCCCTGTATTCGAACTCAACCTCGTATGCCGTGCTGCCTTCAACGATGGCGTAGCCTTTGCTGCCGTCAAGGCTGATGTATCGGACCCGGTTCTCCGTGTAGTAGTTGTGCCCGCGCTCTGCGATGCCGGCGCTTACATTCATTCCCCAGAGGTCATCCAGACAGAATGCGGTATCATCGCTGCCGCTGACGAACGCATCGTCCTCCTTTGCCGGCGCCTTGTACCAGGTGACAACCTTACTGCCCGGCAGCGCCGCTCTGTCGAACGTGACGAAGTGGCTGCCTGCCATAAAAAAACGACCGTTGACCGCAGTGTCCGCTACTGCGATCACGCGCTTGTAGTCGGATACTTTGATTTTAAAATTATAGCTGACCTGGGTGACGCGGCCGCGCATACCTTCCAGCTTGCCGTCCACATAGACCGTATCGCCGCAATGCAGGTCAAACTGGTCGTTGTAATAGGCCAGATTCATATTGCGTTCTGCAAAGTACACCTGTACCATTGATCTGCGCGGGGCTGCTGCCGGCTCCGGCACAGCGGATTTGGACTCCATGCGCTTATTTTCGAGAAACTCTGCTGCAAAACCAATTTTGAATGCCATAGCCGCTTCCTCCTTGAGAATGGTTTTCGGTTCTTTCGGATACCATTTTACAACAGTAGGTGTCCCATAAAACGGATTTTGCAACGCCGCTCTAAGGCAACACCGCACAATTCACGGCTGAAGCCTTAAGCGTCGCCTCGCTTGCAGATTTTTCGGCAACTGTCACAAAAATGCTCGCGAATACACAAAGTATTCGCTGCGCTTTTTGTTTAACCTGCCAAAAAATCTGCCGGCGCGATTCGACTCTTAGAATTGTGCGGTGTTGCCCTAACACAAAAACGTCATTTGGACGCCTGCAATCTCCCGTTTGCGGGAAGTGATCGCACGGTTTCGCCGGAGGCGAAACGGCGGGCGCCGGGGCAGAGGGGGAGGCCTCAGCCCAGCAGCGCGTCGTCACCGTTTTCGCTTTCATCCCCGTCTTCCTCGTCCATGGGCTGCCATGCCTGCCCGAACTTTACATCCTTGAAAAGCGCCGTCAGCCCGGTGATCTGCTTGAGGCGAAGGAGCTCGTCTTTGTCCATGCCGAGATGCTTTGCGATCCATGCGTCGGAACGGCCCAGCTCGTGAAGCTCCTTGACGATGTTGCTCATCAGGTCCACGTCGTGGCTGCCCCTTGCCCGGTTGTGGCGGATGGTGCTGGCCATCCGCTGGTCCAGCGGCTTGTCGATGACCGAAACCGGCAGCACGCCGCCTTCGCGCTCGTAGATGTCGGGATGCTCCAGCATCACCCGGTAACGGTGGAACCCGTCCACGATCACATAAATGTCCTGGCTTTTGGCGTAATAGCACACGATGGGCATGGTGTAGCCGTCCGCCCTGATGCTTTCGTACAGCAGGCGCATTTCGGGCGGGGCCACGGCGTTGGGGTTGTATGTGTTCGGCCGCACCTTTTCGATGGGTACGGGAATGACATGGTAGACCGGGCTTTTATACGCCATTTTCCATCGCCTCCACGCTTTTGTATTTCTTGCGGATGATATCAATGCGCCGCTGCTGCTGGCGCGTCAGGCCAAAGCCCATGAAGCGGCAGTTGTGGTCGTTTTTCAAAATGCAGTAGCACATCCGCTTCCAGCTGGGAATGTCCTTTGACGATTTGATGTCGTCCGTATCGTCGGGGATGGGGCCTGTGAAAATGATGCGGGACTTTTTGTCGCGGGTATAATTGGAGACGCCGTTCCGCAGGATGGGGTAGCCGTGGGCCTCCAGCTCACGGATGACGGCTTCGTCCAGCCCGCCGCCCGTTTCGTGCCAGAACTGGATGGACGTTCTGAATTTTTTGACGTAATTGTTGCGCAGGCGGGCGGGCAGTGTGTCCAGCAGGAACTGGGTGTAGGATTTCCATGTGTGCCCCTCGGGAAGTGTGATGTTCCGGTAGCCCATCGCCTTGGTGTGGCCGTAGATCGCGGCAAAATTCGCGCCCTGTACGCGCCCCACCAGCTTTGTCCAGACCTCGGGGTCGATGACGCGGTACAGGTTGAGCGAATCCTTGGAATAGTCATTGAACGGCGAGGCCACGCGCATCTGCGAGGGCTTGAGGCCGGCCATGTAGTACAGGTCGTACAAGCGGTTGTAATCGTAGCCGAACCGGTAATTGGCGTGCCATATATCGCTGGTGGACCAGTCGTACAGGGGCGACGCGCACCAGACGTCCTTGAACTGCTTGCTGATCCAGCATTCGCCCTTGTAGCCGAATTTCTTGTTTAAAAAGCCGCTGTACCGCTGCAGGGATTCGTCCGCCCGGATGCCCAGCAGACAGACGGTTTTCCGGCCGCCGTGTGAAATGCGGTACCATCTGCCGAACTGCTTGGCAAGGTCCTCCTGATGCATGCGGTAGCGGTAGGTCGATATGGGGTTGTTTTCCAGGTTGACGACGTATTCCTTTTGCGGCATTTCCCGCACCCAGGCGTCCCGGCGGGTGTCGTCCCAGGGGTACCAGTACATTTCGTAGCTGCTGAGCGCGGTGCGCGTGGCCATGGGCAGGCAGACCCAATAAGGCTCCACACGGCCCTTGATGCGCTCGAAGGTGCGTTCCACATATTCCGTCGTCACAGTGTACTGCGCTTCGAAATCCTGATGAAAAACGCCCAGCGCCTTTTGGGGGAAGCAGCGGTCCCGGTAATCCAGCACCAGATTCAGCAGCAGGCCGCTGTCCTTCCCGCCGGAGAAGGAGATATAGATATTGTCGAACTCCTCAAAAATGAATTTCAGCCGTTCCAGAAAGGCTTCGTATACGTTTTGCTTTAAATGTTGCTTGATCATAACCACCATGCTCCAAGAGTGAGAGCGCGCCGCGGGCATGCGGAACGCAGGCGCCGCTCCGGGGGGACTACATTCGACAGTCTTATACATTTAAGGACAAAAATTACCAAAATTTTCTTCTATTATACTACGTGTTCCAGATTTTGTCACCCGCTGCGGCGCCGCGCGGACAGCCGCAGCGGAGAGCTTTCGGGACGGGAACAAAAAGGCTTATGGAAAAGGAAAGCCCAAAATGAAAAGCAGACTGCTCTTGTAAAGAGCAGTCTGCTTTTGGCGTGCTGTAAATTTGAAGACGGTTTAGAAATCAATTTCATATTCAAAGAATTTTCGCGCTTCGCTCTGGACCTCGCTGGCAATTGTAGTGTTGCCGCAAATCTTCATGGATTTTAATGCTGCGTCGATTTTAATGGCATCGCTTTCTTTTATTCCAGATGAGTTGCTAAGCTTCAGAGTGTATTTCTGGTGTGTCAATGGCGAAGCTTTATCCATTCGCAGGGAAATCAACGTTTGAATGGCAGGTTCTCTTTGCAGATAATGGAGTTCCGGTGGCATGGGGGCGTGACCGGGAAAATCCAGTTCAGCAGCAATTTCCACAGTAGCCACTGCAGTGGAAGCAAGTTCATGTTCTGCATCTATATCGGCGTGGTCTCCTGCTGCCCTTGCCTTCGCGCTGCCTTTTTGCTTTTTCTTGGAAAAGGTTGTTTTTTGCTCTTTGAAAGTTACTCTAAAATGTTTTGCGCCCAAATCCTGTGCAATTTTTTGCAGTTCGTTGACTCGGGCAGTTTTTAAATAACTGAAATAATCATCCATGGCGATATAACGGTCGCGGTCACTGGGGTCAACATAGTAAATATCGTTATCTGTGTCTGGATAAAAGGTCAGCCCAAAAGTACCGATTTTATCTCGGAAAATATTGACGACCTTCAAATCTTTTTCTTTCGAGAAATAGCCCACAGAACCTTTGCAAACTTCGCTTTCTGCACGTCTTTTGTCCATCTCGGTAATGCGGACAAGCTTTGGCAGCAAGAAATCCGCGCCGTCCAAATTTTCTGCGAAAATAGGCTGAAGCGTTTTTAATTCCAATTCCCGATTTTTCGTTTGTGCAATATCTTTTATAACTGCAACGGTTCCTTTTACAGAGGCATTGAGGGTCTCTGCAATTATGGATGCATCTTTTAAATTAAGCTCGCCATCATCATTTTGGTCAAGAGCTGTTTTCACTTTATTCGTCGTTTTATTCAGAAAATCTGCAGCACGTTTTCTGTTTTCTGCTGCGAACACACCCAACTCTATTTTTTTGTTTTCCATTCAGACACCCTTTCAAAGTTTTTCACAAAAAAGGCTGTAAAATTCGCGAGGCGTCTTTCTGCCTTCCTCAAAATGTATGTATTTGTTTCCGTTATAAATAAAAAAAGAACAAATCGCAAGAAACCTCAAACATAAAAGTGGAAACGCGCAAGCATGCGCTGCTGGCCTTATCCCCGCCCGCACACAGGGCGAGCCATGCCGCGCGGCGAACGCCGGGGCGCATTCGGTAAATGCTTGCATGCCGCGAATCCGGGACACGTTTTGAAACGTTATTACCGAATACCCGACTTGCCCATTCAGGCGTATCAGGAAATATGGTTTGAAGCAGCTAACGCTGTGCCCCGATATTTTTCCCGTCTGGACACACAGCGCGAAAAAGCGCAAAGCCACAGGAGGGAAAACGGCATAAAAGAGCGGGCAGCTTTTACGCTGCCCGCTTTGTGCTTTTATTCGGCCTTGCGCAGTTCCTTGATGGATACCGTATGATTACGCACGACCGTTTCCAGTGTCCGTACTCGGTCGCGCAGCTCGTCGATCTCACGCACGCGCTCCAGCTTTGCGGAAATATCGCCGTACTGTTCCGCGATAAGCTGCACGTTGTGCTCTTGCTTTTCAATCAACATGCGGGTATGGCGCACGTCTGTTTCCAAGGATTCAAACCGATTGTCAATAGACTCAAACCGATTGTCAATAGATTCAAAGTGATTGTCAATAGATTCAAAGTGCTTATCGTGTTCCTCTAACTTGTCCGAAATTTTGCCCAACATCTGCAAAATCAATTCTTCGTTGTTCATCCGCTCCACCTTCCTGTGCTGCTATTATACCCCATCAGAGCGGGGCTTACAATTGGGCATTATGCCGATTTACGATGGTACTTGTGTGCTGCCCTGTGTGCCGATCATTCACCCTTGTCCCGCATCCGGGCAAAAGTGGTTATAAAGTGTGTTGTTGCAAAAACAAAACCGCCCGGGAATGGCTTTCCCAAGCGGTTTCAGAGGCTGAGTTGGCGTGATAAAATGGATACCCGCTTTTCTCCTCGGCCCGTAGGGCGGGGCTCCCGCGAAAGTTTGCGCAGCAAAGTTTTGTGGGGAAAAGGAGGAATGACGGAGCGGTATGAGAAAAGCCCAGCCAACTGGCTGGGCTTTTTGAATGGAGCATAGTCCATTCCGACGTGGTGCCGGTGGTGGGACTTGAACCCACACGGTGTTGCCACCAACGGATTTTGAGTCGTACTTTTGAAAGGGCAAACAAGGTTAAAATACGTCCTTATAGACCTTTCAAAGTGCGTATAAAAGCGCATTGTGCCGCGCTTTTTCCACGTTGGTCTGTCAAATCCATAGCAGCGTCCAACAACCTAAAGGCATGGTTTGATTTTAACCATTATAACGCATTTTAAAGCAAAATAACAGACGCATTTACCACTTTCGATTGACAAATTTTAATAGTTCAAAAATGGGGGAAGTGTATGGTCTCATGAGAATATTTTTAAAATATTCCCCTCCCGAACCCACCCCCAAACAAGCCCGTAAAAAGATACAGGCGGAAAAGAGAATACAGAAAAATCAAGTGCAGTTCAAGTTTTGGACTGCACT
>URVL01000117.1 GCA_900551265.1 uncultured Eubacteriales bacterium
CAACTGCCTCAACCCGACCGCAGATGCCGAAGCGTGCAACGAATGCGAATCGTGCAAAGCCTTCAACGAAAACCGCTCGTTCAACATCCACGAGCTCGACGCCGCGTCGAACAACTCGGTGGACGACATCCGCAACCTGATCGATCAGGTGCGCATCCCGCCGCAGGTAGGCCGCTACAGCGTCTACATCATCGACGAGGTGCACATGCTCTCCGCAGGTGCTTTTAACGCGCTTTTAAAAACGTTAGAAGAGCCGCCGGAGTACGTCATGTTTATCCTGGCGACTACGGAGCTTCACCGCGTTGCGGCGACTATTTTATCACGCTGTCAGCGGTTTGACTTTAAACGCGTTGACCCCAGGGAAATCGCTTCTAATCTCTCCGCAATTGCGGAAAAGGAAGGCGTTCGAATTTCACCAAAAGCGCTTGATCTGCTTGCAAAGCTTGCAGATGGATCCGTACGCGATTCCCTGTCGCTCCTGGAACGCTGTATGATTGGCCACGATGGCAGCGAGCTGAGCGAAGCAGCGGTAATTGAAGCTATGGGAATTTCATCTAATGAAAGCCTGTTTGCCATTGTAGAGGCAATTGCCGAACAAAATGCTTCTTCTGCCCTCCTGGCTCTTGATCGGATTTATATGGATGGACGCGATATCCGCTCCTCTCTGGAGCGTCTCGCCGCCTATTTTCGAGATGTCCTTTTATACCAGACGGCACCTGACTCTGCACCAACGCTCTCTTCCCCGGGTTTTGATCACGAGGCCCTCCTGCGCGACGCACGGCGATTTTCAGCGCGTCATGTTATGGATATCGTATCCACTTTGCAGAAAACCGTCAACGCCTTGCAGCGTTCTTCAGCCGGACGTTTGGAGGCGGAACTTTGCCTAATCGAGCTTTGTGCCCCGGAGGTAGTCGCCGGAGACGAAGCACAGCTTGCAGGACGTATTGCCGCGCTTGAAACAAGGCTGGCGTCAGGGGTTTTCGCTGCGCCTATACAAAGCCGGCAGAAAGCCGCACCGCAAGGTACGCCGCCCCAAGACGACGATTGCCCATTCCCCTTGGAGGATGACGTTCCTCCGCCTCTCGGAGATCAGGATGCACCGCCGGAAATTGCAGACACATCTTCGCCTTCCCAGGCGAAGCGCGATGCAGTCACGAGCGCCAAAGCGCCGTCGCGATCGGAAATTGCCTCGGAGAGCAAAATCGCCATTTTGAAGGCGCTGAGCGGCGTTCTCCCCCGTTCTGCCTACACGCATTTGACGCTGGCAAAAATGTATTATGAAAATCAGATTTTAACGCTTGCCGTTGAAGGCGAGATATCCGTGATGCTTCTTGATAAGGCGGAAATACGGAACATGGTTGCAGGCGCTGCCTCACGCGTCCTTGGAGAGTCTTGCACCGTACGTGTTTCTCCTGCGGAGCGTGAACAAAAAGGAAACCATAATTTTGACGGTTTTGACACCATTGTGAAGGACGGCCGTGCCGCCGGTGTCACGATCGATCTTCAATAAAACATTGAGGTGTACTATGGCAAAAAACAGAATTCCGCCTATGGGCGGCATGAACATGAATGCAATGCTTCGTCAGGCACAAAAAATGCAGTCCGACATGGAAAATGCCCGCCGTGAGCTCGACGAAAAGGAATATGAATTTGCCTCCGGCGGCGGAGAAGTCCACGCAGTTGTAAATGGAAAATTCGAATGTGTTAAGCTTACCATTTCGCCTGAAGTCATTGATCCGGACGACGCCGATATGCTTGCGGATTTGGTTCTTTTAACCATAAATGGGGCCGTTCGTGCTGCACGCGAAGATGCTGAAAAAACAATGGGACGTGTTTCCGGCGGAATGAATATGGGTGGTCTGTTCTGATGCGAGCTTTTTCCGCTTCTTTGGAACGTTTGATTGAACAATTTGAAAGTCTGCCCGGTATCGGACACAAAACCGCACAACGGTTGGCATTTTATGTGTTAGGACTCCCGGACGAGGCGGCCAGAGCGTTTGCTGACGCAATTCTGGACGCAAAGGGTTCTGTCCGGCAATGTTCAGTCTGTTATAACCTCTCAGATTCCATGATTTGTCCGATCTGTGACAGTCCGGATCGTGATCCGGCGACAATCTGTGTTGTTTCCGACCCACGTGATGTCGCAGCGCTTGAACGCACACATGAATATCATGGCCGCTATCACGTTCTGCATGGCGTCATTTCTCCCCTGAACCACATAGGTCCTGATGATCTGCGGATCAAGGAGTTAGTTGCCCGTGTGGCGGAGGGAGGCATCCGCGAGGTTATTATGGCGACAGATCCCAATACGGAGGGAGAGGCCACCGCAATGTATATTTCCCGGCTTCTTCGCCCATTTGACGTAAAAATTACACGGCTTGCTTACGGCGTACCTGTCGGGGGACATTTGGAATACGCTGACGAAATTACGCTTCTTCGTGCATTGGATGGCCGGCGTGAATATTAAGAGTGTTCTCTTACGTGCGTTTTTTCAATTGTGCCGGATGAAAAAGAGAAATTTGTACTTGCGCTGAATATACGTCTCCGTGATACACAAAAATTATTACTTTTTACATTGAAATTTTTCGTAGAATACGATACAATAACTTTGACAATATAATAGTGAGGAGATATTGACTCATAAGGAGGATAACATGAAAAAAGGACGCAGGTTCGCCGCCCTTTTGATGTTGATCTCTGCTGTTTTAACCGTTGCACTGAGCGGTTGCTCAGGCGACAGGGCAGGTACGGCATCTGAGGACGATATTTCCAATGCGGGATTGGCTATCAATGTCGGTCTCGCAAAAGACCTCGACGATAGTCTTGACCCACACAAAATGGTATCGGCAGGAACTAAAGAAGTCTTATTTAATGTCTTTGAAGGGCTTGTAAAGCCCGACTCGGACGGAAATCTTATTCCCGCCGTAGCCGAAAGCTATAAAGTCTCCGATGACGGGACAACTTATACGTTTACACTTCGTGAAGGCGTAAAGTTCCATTCAGGAGATCCGGTCACGGCGGATGATGTCATTTATTCTATCAAACGCTGTGCCGGTATGCTTGAGGAAGAACCTGAAGCTCTGGTCACAGCGTTTTCTGTTATTACGGATGTCTACGCTGAAGATGAGCGCACAGTGGTTATTCAGATTGAATCGCCGGATCTTGAGTTTATTTCCTATCTCACCTCAGCTATTATCCCCGAGGGATATACCGAACAGGCAACTGCGCCGATTGGAACAGGGCCTTTTCAGTTTGTTTCCCGCAGTGCGCAGGAGAATATTGTGTTAAAGCGCTTTGACGAGTATTGGGGCGAAAAGCCGGAGTTGACTGACGTAACTTTTAAAATTATTACGCAGGATACCGTCGTAACGTCGCTGCGTTCCGGTGCAATTGATCTGTGCGCTCATCTGACCCCGTCCCAGGCTGCCGAGGTTTCCGGACAATACGATATTGTAAAAGGCGGCATGAACAGCGTGTTCGGCGTTTATCTCAACAATTCCATAGCGCCGCTTGATAATGTAAACGTCCGCCGCGCGCTTTGTCATGCCATCAATGTTGAGGAAATCATGGCGCTTGTTTTCAATGGTGAGGGCACTCCGATCGGCAGCAGCATGTATCCTGCTTTTGCGAAGTATTTTTGCGAGGATTTGACGGGCTATTATGAATATGACCCGGATAAGGCAGTTGAGATGCTCGCTGAGGCGGGATATCCGGACGGTTTTGATCTGGAGCTTACCGTTGCATCCAATCACACACAGTATGTTGAGACGGCGCAGGTCGTATATGAGCAACTTCAGGCAGTTGGTGTGAACGTTACCATTCGCCAGGTTGAGTGGGAAACATGGCTTTCCGAAGTTTATATAGGGCGTAATTATGAAGCCACTATCATAGACTTTGATGCTTCCACGATGACGGCTCGGGCTCTGTTGGAACGGTTTACTTCAGATTATCCGCAGAATATCTCTTATTTTTCAAATGAGGAGTACGACGCTGCGTACGCTGAGGCCGCTTCCGCTACAACAGATGAAGATCAGATTGCCGCCTATAGGCGTTGCCAGGAAATTCTGACGGAACAGGCCGCGAACATCTATCTAATGGATATGGCGGATATGGTAGCAATCCGGTCAGATCTCGAAGGATACGAATTTTACCCCATTTTTGTAGTAGACCTATCCAAAATTCATTTAAAGACTGAATAAATTGAGAAAGGAGGGCAGGAATTGCGATATTTTTTTAAAAAACTTGTCTCACTCATTATTACATTGTTGTTAGTATCCTTTCTTGCCTTCCTTACCTTTCAAATCATTCCCGGAGATCCGGTCACACAGATGCTTGGCACCGAATATACCGAGGAACGGGCCGAACAGCTGCGGGAACAGCTCGGTCTTGACGCACCGGTTCCCGTCCGCTATATCCGCTGGCTTGGCTCCTTTATAACAGGAGACTTTGGGACTTCTTATTCTTACAGTGTTTCAGTGACTTCTCTCCTTGGCGACAAATTTGTGGTCACGGGATTACTTTCCCTACTGGCATTTTTGCTCATTGTGGGAATTTCGATTCCTTTCGCCATTTGGCTTGCTGCACATGAGGACAGTATTTTGGACAAAATCTTTACTGCGCTCAATCAAATTGCCATGTCTATTCCCCCCTTTTTTCTCGGTATTATGATGACGTTGGTATTGGGACTGCTTTTACATCTTTTTACACCTGGCAATTATGTCTCCTATACGCAGGATTTTGGCGCTTGCCTTTACTATCTGCTCTTCCCCGCTATCGCAATCGCAATTCCCAAAATTGCCATGACGGTAAAACTCCTGAAAAGCTCGATTCAAACCGAATATCAGCGTGATTACGTACGCACGTCTCTCAGTCGCGGAAGTACGAGCCGCCGAGTTCTTTACAGACATGTATTGCGCAACGCCGTAATCCCTGTTGTGACCTTTTTGGCACTTATGATTCCCGAAATTGTGGCGGGCAGCATTATCATTGAACAGGTCTTTACCGTTCCCGGACTGGGGCGATTGCTCATTAGTTCCATCTCAAACCGGGACTTTCCAGTCGTATGCGCGATTGTTATGGTAATTGCGGCGCTGGTAATTCTGATGAATTTTCTTGCGGACATTCTCTATCGTGTCATTGATCCGCGCATCCGTGTAGATCAGGAGGCGCTGAAATGAAACGGTATCATACGTATACAAAAGTGGGTGGCACGATCTCTGCCATCATGATTCTGCTGATTATTATAGCGGCATTTTGGACACCTTATGATACGACTGCAATGGATAGTGCAGCCAAGCTCTCCCCGCCCTCCGCCGCGCATTTGCTTGGTACGGACAATCTTGGCCGCGATATTTTAAGCCGTGTGCTGGAAGGCGCCGGCACCACGCTTGTGATCGCTGTTTTAACGGTTGCGTCAGGTGCATTACTTGGGATCCTCATAGGTGCATTCACCGGTTATTACGGTGGTATCGTCGATAACGTTTTTATGCGTATTTGCGATACCATTACGGCATTTCCCAGTTTTCTATTGGCGCTTGTAATTGTCAGCGTACTGGGAAGCGGGAAATATCACGTTATCATTGCGCTTGGTCTGCTGTTCATTCCCAGCTTTGCGCGGATCGTCCGCGGTGAATATGCGCGTGCCGTTACGCAGGCTTACGTCGACAATGCCCGGCTGATGGGGGCCGGGCCGATACGCATTATGTTTATGCACATCTTGCCTAACACACGCAGTGTACTTTTATCTGCCATTGCAATCGGCTTTAACAACGCGGTGCTGGCGGAGGCCAGCATGAGTTATCTCGGCATTGGCGTTCAACCGCCGGATCCCAGTTTGGGACGTATGCTTGCCGAAGCGCAGAACTATCTGCTCTCCGCTCCATGGTTTGCCATCTCGACAGGCACGGTGATCGTCCTCCTGATTTTGGGTTTTACGCTGCTCGGCGAGGGAATAGCAAAGGAGGCTGGGCGTAGTGCTTGATATCAAGGATCTCAAGTTGACTTTTTTGAATCAGACTCAGTTTGAAGTCATTCATGATTTGAATCTTTCCATTAAAGAGGGAGAGATTGTTGGTATAGTCGGTGAATCCGGGTCTGGAAAAACGACTGTGGCGCTTGCTGTTGCTGGGCTACTGGACCGACGAAAAATACTTGCCAACGGAAGTATTTCCTTTGACGGTACGGACCTTTTGCATTGCACAGAGGAAGAATACCGGAAAATTCGGGGAAAAGACATTTCCATGGTATTTCAGGAACCGCTCTCCTCATTGGATCCTCTGATGAGGGTTGGCCTGCAAGTTGAAGAGGCGCTCCAAATTCACACCGACATGAGTCAAGCCGACTGCCGTCAGGCCGCACTGGAAGCCTTGCGTTCCGTAGAATTGCCAGATCCGGAGCTGATTTATGAAAAATATCCGCATGAATTGTCCGGCGGCATGTGTCAACGTGTTATGCTGGCCGCGGCAATTGTAACGCATCCCCGCCTTTTGATTGCAGACGAACCTACAACTGCGCTTGATGTCAGTGTGCAGGCGCAGATATTGGCGTTGATCCGGCGGCTTTCGCAGGAGTACCATATGGCTGTCCTTTTTATTTCGCATGACCTCGGTGTCGTCCGCATGATTTGCGACCGTGTTGCCGTGATGCGAGAGGGCAGTCTCGTAGAACAGGGTAAAACGCAGGATATTTTTGAGCGCCCAACCGAAGCATACACACGTACGCTGGTTGCTGAAGTGCACAGGCGATCCGATTTTTCCCCTGCTGCCGGAGAGCTTGTTCTAAAACTTGAAAATATAAACGCCTTTTACCGTACCGGGCACAAGCGTCGCCAAGCGCTCTATGACGTTTCTTTTGAGATTCACCGCAGTGAGATTTTGGGGCTTGTCGGTGAATCCGGCTGCGGGAAATCTACGACGGCAAAGGTCATAACCGGTATCGTATCCGATTATAGTGGTAACATCGAGCGCTTTGGCGCGCGACCTCAGATGGTATTTCAGGATCCGCTTTCTTCACTGAACCCTGCAAAGACCGTATCCTGGTTAATTGAGGAGCCGCTTCGGATCGCAGGCGTTTCCAAGGTGACGCGTCAGAATGCCGTTCGAAATATTCTCATGCGCGTAGGACTCTCGGAAGAGCATCTCCGGCGCCGGCCTTCTGAACTGTCTGGCGGGCAGCGCCAGCGAGTTGCCATTGCAGTAGCGCTTGTCCAGCGTCCTACGCTCATTGTGGCAGATGAGCCGGTTTCAGCGCTTGATGTAACAATTCAAACACAGATATTAGAGTTAATGCTGGAACTGAAGCGTGAGCTGGGTCTCTCCTACCTCTTTATTTCGCATGATTTGGGGGTAATTTATCGTATTTGCGACCGCGTACTGGTGATGCGTAATGGG